>NZ_DJJJ01000063.1:0-68085 GCF_002434085.1 Acinetobacter sp. UBA6571
TTTAGCCATGATGATCTTCCTTTATTAACTACTCATGGAGGGTCACCCCATGAGCACTTGGTTTTTAACTAAGAATTAGTTTGGGCTTATAGTAATCGAAAGATTACTCGTCGTCACCTTTTTTACCGCCAGATTGGAATTTGCTGATGATGCCTTCAGCCACGTTACGTGGAGTTTCAGCATATTTAGCGAATTCCATTGAGTATGTTGCACGGCCTTGAGACATAGAACGCATTTGAGTCGCGTAGCCAAACATCTCAGCCAGTGGAACTTCTGCACGGATAGCTTTAGTACCGCCAGGTAAGTCGTCCATACCCTGAACCATACCACGGCGACGGTTCAAGTCGCCCATGATGTCGCCCATGTAGTCTTCTGGAGTTTCTACTTCAACTTTCATGATAGGTTCAAGAAGAACAGGATCTGCTTTCATGAAACCGTCACGGAAGGCATAAGAACCTGCCATTTTGAACGATAATTCGTCAGAGTCGACATCGTGATAAGAACCATCAAATAGTGTCGCTTTAATACCCACAACAGGGTAACCAGCCAGTACACCATTCTTCATACGTTCTTGAATACCTTTGTCAACTGCACCGAAGAATTCTTTAGGTACTACACCACCAACAACTTCTTCAGCGAATTCGTATTCTTTACCCGCTTCGTCAACATCAATAGGCTCAAGACGGACATATACATGACCGAATTTACCCTTACCACCTGTTTGACGTACGAATTTACCTTCTTGCTCAACAGTCTTTTTGATTGTTTCGCGGTAAGCAACCATTGGTTTACCAATATTCGCTTCAACACCGAATTCACGCTTCATACGGTCAACGATGATGTCAAGGTGAAGCTCACCCATACCAGCAATAATGGTCTGACCTGATTCTTCATCAGTACGAACACGGAACGATGGATCTTCTTTCGCCAGACGACCTAAAGCAATTGACATTTTTTCTTGGTCAGCTTTAGTTTTTGGCTCAACAGCCAATGAAATTACTGGCTCTGGGAATTCCATACGCTCAAGCGTAATGATGTTTTTCTCATCACACAGAGTATCACCTGTAGTTACGTCTTTCAGGCCTACACATGCTGCGATATCACCTGCACGGATCTCATCAAGATCCTGACGCTCATTGGCATGCATCTGCACGATACGGCCAATACGTTCACGCTTAGATTTAACCGGGTTGTATACAGGATCGCCCTGTTTTAATACACCAGAATAAACACGAACGAACGTCAGGTTACCTACGAATTTGTCATTCATGATTTTGAATGCAAGAGCAGAGAACGGTGCTTCATCAGATGCTTCACGAGTCGCTTCTGTTTCAGCTTTATCGTCAAGAATACCCTTGATCGCTTCAACGTCAGTAGGAGCAGGCAAGAACTCAATTACTGCATCCAACATACGTTGAACACCTTTGTTCTTGAATGCAGAACCGCAAAGCATAGGTTGAATTTCAGACGCTAATGTACGGGCACGTAAACCTTTCTTGATGTCTTCTTTAGAAAGATCACCTTCTTCCAGGTATTTGTCCATTAACTCTTCTGAAGCTTCAGCAGCGGCTTCAACCATGTTTACACGCCATTCTTCAGCCAGATCTTGAAGATCAGCTGGAATTTCGCCGTATTCAAACTGCATGCCTTGAGACGCTTCATCCCAGATAATTGACTTCATTTCGATCAAGTCAACAACACCGGTGAAAGTATCTTCAGCACCAACAGGGATTACTACAGGTACTGGATTTGCACCCAGACGTGATTTCATTTGTTCAACAACACGGAAGAAGTTGGCGCCAGTACGGTCCATCTTGTTCACGAATGCCAAACGAGGTACTTTATATTTGTTTGCCTGACGCCATACTGTTTCAGACTGAGGCTGTACACCACCTACCGCACAGTACACCATGCATGCACCATCAAGTACACGCATAGAACGTTCAACTTCGATTGTAAAGTCAACGTGTCCCGGGGTATCAATTACGTTGATACGGTGTTGCGGGAATTGGTTACCCATACCAGACCAGAAACAAGTAGTTGCAGCAGAAGTAATGGTAATACCACGTTCTTGCTCTTGTTCCATCCAGTCCATAGTCGCGGCACCGTCGTGTACCTCACCGATTTTGTGAGAAACACCTGTGTAAAACAAAATACGTTCAGACGTAGTTGTTTTACCTGCGTCAATGTGCGCAGAGATACCAATATTACGGTAACGAGAAATTGGGGTTTGACGAGCCATGATTTCTTGCATTCCTAAATTTTGTTGTTAAAACAGGACGCTTTAAGCTACTTTTGCAACTTAAAGCGAATTGATGACAGATCAATGAAAAACATGCCTATCATCTTCCTGATTAGGGCCTGTTTTAACCGCTTAGAAGCGGTAGTGAGAGAAGGCTTTGTTAGCTTCAGCCATACGGTGCACATCTTCACGTTTTTTGATCGCTGCGCCTTTACCTTCAGCTGCATCTAGCAACTCACCAGCAAGACGTAAAGCCATAGTTTTTTCAGAACGCTTAGCAGCAGCATCTACTAACCAACGCATTGCTAGGGCAGTACGACGGGATGGGCGCACTTCCATAGGTACTTGATAAGTAGCACCACCAACACGGCGTGCTTTTACTTCGACCATAGGGCGAACTTTTTCAAGAGTAGTCTCGAAAAATTCAACCGGATCTACTTTGTTTTTTTCTTGAACGCGGTCTAAAGCACCGTAAACGATGCTTTCAGCAATAGATTTTTTACCATCTTGCATTACGTGGTTCATGAATTTAGCGATGGTTTGGCTGCTGAATTTTGGATCCGGAAGGATTTCACGAGCAGCGACTACGCGACGTCTTGGCATTTTAAACTACCTATAAATATGACACTTCAGGTTAATCCAGCAGTAGCACAAAGTGTCGTGTGCATTCGCTGGCCTTACTACACGTCGCTTGAATTTCACAAAAATAAATGCAGAAATCAGACAAGCGAGACGATAAAGGTTTGTGGCTCTATATCCTTAAGAAATTATTTCTTAGGACGTTTAGCACCATATTTAGAACGTGACTGGTTACGATCTTTAACGCCAGCGCAGTCTAAAGAACCACGAACGGTATGGTAACGTACACCTGGTAAGTCTTTAACACGACCACCACGGATCAGAACAACACTGTGCTCTTGCAGGTTATGGCCTTCACCACCGATATAGCTTGATACTTCAAAGCCTGAAGTTAAGCGAACACGGCAAACTTTACGCATTGCTGAGTTAGGTTTTTTAGGTGTAGTTGTATAAACACGTGTACAAACACCACGACGTTGTGGACAAGCCTTCAACGCAGGAACTTTGGATTTCTCAACCAAAGTCGTACGACCCTTGCGGATCAACTGATTTGTTGTTGCCATATGGCAATTCTCCCGTAAATAAAAAACCTCAAAAAAATACCACTTTTTGAGGGCATGCAATTGTAAGCCAAGACACAAAAATGGTCAACATTTGATGCCATAACAAATGTTGACCAAGTACCTGACAAAGCTTATTTATCAAGCTTTTATGTTTTTAGCCTATTTTTTCGAAGAAGAGTTTTTTGTAACTGCTTCTTTAGCTTCTGTAGAAGAGTTTGTAGTGTCACCAGTTTCAACTTTAACCTGATCAACAGGCTTATCTATTGCTTCTTCGGCTGCAAGTTTAGCCTGATTGCTAGCAACCAGTTCTTCCTCATCAACTACCGGGTTATCTTCATCTAATGGAACAGCAGTCTTTTGAGGCTCTACTGCTTCATGAGGCTCCACCATATCTTCCGCCAAGCTTTCGATATCTTGCTGAACTTCCTGCTCAATATCAGTTTCTGTCTTTTTCTCTTCTTCAGAAGGTTTTTTCTGAACTTTCACCTTGGCAATCGTGTCATGGTCTTTAAGCTCAACTTCTTTTACCTTGTCAAGATTGACCTGTTCCGGCTGTTCAATTTTTTCCGGTTTGGCAGAAACCGTAGGACTTGCCTGCTCTAAGGCTTTTTCTGAACGGTTAAATGCTTCCAGAGGTGAAAGTGAAGAGTCATTATGCTGCTCTAGATAAGATCGTGCTTCAGCAAATGCTGTCTGTGCCTTTTGGCTGGCCTCTTCAACCAGTTTCCAGCTATAGATTGCGCCAACTGTTGCACCAGCCAAAGGAGTAAGTTTAGTCAATATAGATAGCTTAGAAAAAACAGTAGGATTATCTTGTCGCTGACCATCCTGCCCGATCCATTTTTTAAGCATTTCAAAATCATTACTCGACCCTAAAAGCTGCTGTAACTGTGAAACATCATTATTTTGCAGCATACCGCTCACAGCTTTAAGGCCCATCAGTATTGCCTGTTTTTCAGCAATCAAACCCATGTCAATCTGCCGTAGCACATGCTGTACGATTTCCTGATCTTCTTTCAAATCGAAGCCATGCGCCCGTCCGGTCTGGTAAATGGTTCTAAGAGCTAACGCTAGAGATGCTGGTACATCAACCGCGGCCCCTACAATACCGGTTGCACCGCTGACTGCGCCTTGGACTGATGCAATCCATTTATTCTGCTCTGCCAGAGCCTGACTTAAACGTTTTGAACGTTTAGGATCTTTTTCGAGCTCTTCAAGTTTACTGGCACCTGCCTCGCTTAAAATGGCTTCCACCGAACTGAGTTGTGAACTGAGTTCACTCAGACATTCAAACATATAATCAGAGATTTTGTTACTGACTTCAGGAGGAATAAAATTAGCAATACCATTAAAACGGTTGTAATGACGACCTAATAGTTGACGTGACATTTTGGGCACATAATCACGTAAAATATGCTGTGGATGATCATCAGGACTAGCTTCCATTGGACTTTTTACACGAGCAGAGCCTTCAATAACCTGATTCTGATCTGTCTGTCCATTCTGCTTAGTGGCACCACCAGGCGTTGCTTGATTCAGCATATCCAAACCTGTAGAACTGAGCTTTTTAGCCACTTTCACAGCACTGGAAATAAAACCTGCTGACTGATTATTATTAGTATTCGTCATCAATCTCCCCTCTTCATTCAGTTAGTTATTTGATAGTAAATACTAGGTGTAGTGAAGATTTAACACAATTCTAAAGTGTTTCTTTTAGTTATAAGCAGGTAACTCAAAGCATGCTATGTGCAACTCGTGTATAGCTTGCAATACGCATAGGATTTGCCATAAGAAAACAAAAACCTTTCTGTTATTATGAGTTCAATTTGAAAGATGAGTAGCGTAGCGCATCCGGCATAACCCCGCTCCTGCCAGAGTGTCCAAGCCAAGCTCATAACCTCACCATAAAGGGAACTGTAGATGAAACGTGTTGTAATCACTGGTATGGGTATTAACTCATGCATTGGTAATACTTTAGAAGATGTTACTCACTCTTTACAAAACGGCATTTCAGGAACACGTTTTAATCCAACTTATGCTGAACTTAATTTCAAAAGTCATGTAAGTGCAGCTGCAGAACAGAACTTTGACAATATTGACCGTAAACTGAAACGTTTTATGGGCGTATGTGCGATGTATGCTTATAACTCGGCTGTGGCTGCAGTAGAAAATGCGGGCCTTCAGGTAGAAGATCTCGCTGGCAATCCACGCTATGGCATTGCGGGTGGCTCTGGCGGCAACTCAACAGCTTCTGTAGTTGAAATGACCAAGTTACTAGAAGAAAAAGGCGCACGTAAAATCGGACCTTTTTTTGTGCCACGCAATATGAGTAATACCATTACTGCTAACGTAGGTGTTGCATTCAAACTTCAAGGTATGGCGCACTCTATTACCAGCGCCTGTGCTACTTCTGCTGATGCAATTGGGTATGCCTATAATCTGATTCAGCTAGGCAAACAGGACCTAATGCTGGCAGGTGGCGGTGAAGAAGATCACTGGTCTCAAAGCCTGTTATTTGATGCTATGGGCGCATTGTCTTCAAAATATAATGACACACCAGAAAAAGCTTCACGCCCATATTCAGCTGATCGTGATGGCTTTGTCATTGCGGGTGGCGGTGGTTTTGTTGTTTTAGAATCTCTTGAACATGCTCAGGCTCGCGGCGCCAAAATCCTTGCTGAAGTGGTTGCATATGCAGCCAATTCTGATGGTGCGGACATGGTAGCACCAAGTGGTGAAGGTGCAACCCGCTGTATTTTAATGGCGCTTGAAGAAGCCAAGCAGCATGGTATAGAAAGCATCGATTATGTGAATACTCATGGGACATCAACACCTGCTGGCGATGTAACCGAGCTTAAAGCAATGGAACGCGCTTTTGGCGAAGGCCATGTACCAGCAGTCAGCTCAACCAAGTCCATGACTGGTCACAGTCTGGGGGCAGCAGGAGTACATGAGGCAATCTATTCTGTTTTAATGATGCAGAATGACTTCATTGCTCCTAACATTAACGTGACCGAACTGGATGAAGGCGCTAAACCATTTGATATTGTGCTTGAAAAACGTGATGCGAAACTAAATACTGTAATGAGTAACAGTTTTGGTTTTGGCGGCGTCAATGCCTGCCTGATTTTCAAGAAATGGGATAATTGATGAATGCACCTTCTGATGCTTTCTTTTGGATAAAGGCTTTACATATTATTGCCGTGGTATGCTGGTTTGCTGCTCTGTTCTATCTACCACGTCTTTATGTTTATCATGCCATGAGTGATGATACAGTCAGTCATCAGCGCTTTGAAGTAATGGAGCGTAAGTTGTACCGGGGAATTATGTGGCCTGCAATGATAGCCACCCTGATTACAGCACACTTTCTGGTGGACTGGGGGGATCAGTTTTATCATTACCATGAAGCTTTATGGTTTTATCTAAAAGTAGCATTAGTCGGTTTACTGGTCATTTACCATTTTGTTTGTGGCTATTACCGTAAAAAACTGATCGGAAATGCACATTACAAGACACATAAGTTCTGGCGTTTTTTTAATGAAATGCCGACCCTTTTACTGTTTGCTATTGTCATTCTAGTAGTGGTCAAACCCTTTTAATTATCAATAATCGAAAAAGCCCCAGATTCGGGGCTTTTTTATTTGTCTCAGCTTTTTAAATTTATTTTGTATAAAATCTTTAAATTATATAAATAAAAAATTAAAAACTGATTCCCATATTTTTTAGCTCAGCCTACTTAAAATTGCCGGTAATGTATCAAAACTTTTTATCATATATTGAGGCTGTGCCTGCATGAGTTCTTCTGCGGAACCGTAACCATACTCGACCGCAATTGTATTTATGCCATTATAACGCGCCCCTAAAATATCATACTCACGGTCTCCAATCATTAAACACTCCTGTGGCCTAAGTTGCTCCTGCTGCAAAATGAAAGCAATTAATTCTGCTTTGTTTGTACGCTCACCGCTCAACTCGCTTCCATAAATTTGAGTAAAATAATCTGCGAGCTGAAAATGTTCCAAAATTTGTCTGGCATAGATAGTAGGTTTTGCTGTGGCAAGAAATAATTGATACCCCTGCTCTTGGAGATATCCGAGAGTTTCTGACACAGCTGGATAAACTTTATTTTCAAAAAGTCCGACTACAGAAAAACGCTCCCGATACCCCAGCAAAGCCTGCTCAGCAAGTTGTTCATCTCCATTATCAAGCAGCTTAACAAAAGATGCTTTTAAAGGCGGCCCAATGGTCCAGTCAATATCCAGATCGGGCTTTAGGGGATAACCCAGTTTTTCCATGGCATAGCGGATACAAGTATGTATTCCCACCTTAGGATCAGTCAGGGTGCCATCAAGGTCAATCAGCAGATTCTTTATAGTCATGTTGCACAGTCATTCAGTAGGTTTAACGCGGGATTAAGGTCGAGAGATGAAGTAAACTATTCTATACTAGCGTAATTTGCATTAAATAAGGATACGGCAGTGCGTCCTACAGTTCTTTGTTTTTCCGGACTTGATCCTTCAGGCGGCGCAGGTCTGCAGGCTGATATTGAAGCAATTGGGCAAAGTGGTGCACATGCTGCAATTGCCTGTACTGCTCTAACCATACAGAACTCTCAACAAGTATTTGGTTTTGAGGCAAGTTCACGAGAATTATTACTAGCGCAGGCCAATGCAGTAGTCGGTGACCTACCTATCCGATGTGTAAAATCTGGCATGTTGGGTACTACAGAAAATATTAGCGCGCTGGCTGAATTTTTAAGAGCTCACCCGGATTATCAATATGTGCTTGATCCGGTACTGGTTGCCAATAGTGGCGGTTCACTTGGTAATCAGGAAACTTTAGTTAAAGCATTTATAGAGCTTATTCCTCTGGCCAGCATTCTAACCCCTAACACAGTCGAACTGCGGGCTTTAACTGGTTTTGACGACCTGGAAACTGCCACTCAAAAGCTGTTTGAAATGGGTGCAAAAGCCGTTCTGGTTAAAGGTGGGCATGAGAATACCCCAGACTATATTCGTAATGCACTTTATATTCAGGGTGAAATGGTGGCAGAAAGCCACTGTCCACGATTACAAGGTGAATATCATGGTTCTGGCTGTTCACTGGCAAGCTTTATCGCAGGACGCTTAGCATTAGGAGATGAGCTGGTTCAGGCAGTCCAACATGCAGAAACCTGGCTATTTGGTGTCTTAAAAAATGCAGAAACTCCAGTGCCTGATGGGCAGAAAATACCAAAACGTTTTTAAAATAAAAAGCCCGCTTAATATAGCGGGCTTTTTATTATTGCTTTATCGAGCATACAAACAACAATTTTTGCTTACTCACCCTGTCTATTGGGGAATACGTAAAACCTGACCTGGATAAATATCATCAGCATTTTTTAACAAAGGACGGTTAGCTTCAAAAATTTTATTATATTGATTAGCATCACCATAAAATTCTTTAGAGATTTTAGAAAGAGAATCCCCAGACTTTACAGTATAGAATTTGCTTTGCGGTTCAGGTGTAGCAACTGTCATCTGATCATCTACTTGAGCCACATGATCAATATTACCGACGGCCAGAATAATTTTCTCACGGTCTGCCTGACTTTTCACCTGGCCTTTGATTGTAGCCAAATCAGTATTACTATTATAACTGACTGACAGACCTTCTACACCAAGCCCCAGACTCTTTACATGAGCCAGTAACTGATTCGCGATCTGTTGTGCTGAAGGTTCTGCAGCCTTAAGTGGAGCCTGTGGAGCCGCTTGAGGGGCAGAATTAGCAGGCGTAGCAGCTTGATGCTGTTCTACCTTTGCTTCATTCTTTTTACCAATACCTTTTACAAAGTCAAAAAGTCCCATCGTTCTACTCCATGTTAGTGGATGAATATTGTGTATTGCTATCTTATTTTTATACCGAACAATTTAAGGTACTTAAGTTTTATTTCGGCTGTAAACAGTAAACTTATGTAAGACTTACTACGCTCTACTTACTACCTATTAGTCTTTTGTTTCAATTAAGGATGAAATAAAAAAGCCACCCTTAAGGTGGCTTTTTATCAGCACATGCTAAAATATAACTTACTGAGCAAGTTTCTTGGTAACATAATCAATTGCTGATTGAACAGTAGTGATTTCGTTAGAATCTTCATCAGGAATAGTAATGTCGAAATCATTTTCAAAAGACATCACAAGTTCAACCAAGTCCAGAGAATCTGCACCCAAGTCATCCATGAAAGATGCTTCATTTTTAATTTCTTCAGCACGCATACCGAGTTGTTCTGCTACAGCCTGTTTTACGCGTTGTTCGATATCGCTCACAGGAATTCTCCTCATTGCTTGTGGCGTTTTTAATTGCCGTTAGTTTAATTGAATATCAATTATTTTAAAAGTTTATCCATCAGCCTTAAGCCATGTATAAACCACCATTTACGTGTAAAACTGTACCAGTAATGTAACTTGCTTTTTCACTAGCCAAGAAACTTACTGCATTAGCGATATCTTGTGGCTCACCTAAACGTTGCAGTGCCACTTGATCACTCATTTTCTTACGTATTTCTTCGCTCAACTGCTCTGTCATTTCCGTTGCTATAAAGCCAGGCGCCACACAGTTTACTGTAATCTGGCGGCTACCCATTTCTTTTGCCAGCGAGCGGCTAAATGCCTCAATACCAGCTTTTGCAGCAGAATAGTTGGCCTGCCCCGGATTCGCAAAATGAGCTACCACTGAACTGATATTGATGATGCGACCAAAACGGGCACGTGTCATGCCTTTTAATACACGTTTAGATAGACGATAAACAGCTTTTAAATGAATATTTAAGATGTCATCCCAGTCATCTTCTGACATACGTAGTAATAAGTTATCTTTAGTAATACCGGCATTATTGACCAGAATCAGAACTGGACCATATTTCTGCTCAATTTCAGTTACCAGAGTATCAATTGCCTCGGCATTACGTACATCCAGCACTGCTCCAGCACCTTGTTCTGCAAAGTCTTGGGTCAGCTTTTGAGCACCTGCTTCCGAAGTTGCAGTGCCCACAACAAAATAACCGTCTTGAATAAGCTGTTGAGCAATGGCCGCACCAATGCCCCGGCTTGCACCTGTAACCAGAGCAACCTTACGTTCTTGTGTCATGCGATTTTCCCTTCTGCCACTAAAACGGCATTTAACGCATCTTCCATACGACCTTTAGTGTCGAGTGGAAATGCTTTTTCAATATTCGGTAAACGCTTTGCCAGATTTGCCAGTACATTACCCGGACCACATTCTACAACGTACTGGATACCATGATCTTGCAGGTATTGCATAGTTTTGGTCCACTGAACTGACTGATACAGTTGTGCAGTTAAAGCTTGACGCAACTGGCCAACATCTGTCGCGATTTCTGCGCTGACATTTTGTATTACAGGTAGTACAGGTAGCTCAATGGCAGTTTGTTCCAATGCTTCTGCAAATTTCTCTGCGGCAGGCTTCATTAATGAACAGTGTGATGGTACAGATACCGGAAGTGCAATTGCCTTGCCTGACTTTTCTTTGGCCTGGGCCATGACGTTACTTACCAGTGCAGCAGTTCCTGCAATGACTACCTGACCTTGTGCATTATAGTTTGCCGCTTCAACCGAACCTTGACCCGCCTGTGAAGCAACCTGACACAATTCAACCACCTGCTCATCTGCAAGGCCCAGAATTGCTGCCATGGCACCCTCACCTTGAGGTACGGAAGACTGCATCAGTTTTCCGCGCAAATGTACCAGTTTCACCGCATCTGCCAGAGACATCGCTTCTGCAGCCACCAGCGCACTGTATTCTCCCAAAGAGTGACCAGCTAAATACTTCGGTGTTAAGCCACCAAGTTCCAGCCATATACGCCACAAGGCGATACTTGCCGTTAACAGCACCGGTTGAGTATTTTCTGTCTGGTCCAGGCCTTCACCACTTTGTACAATGTGCCAAAGATCAAAACCCACAGCCTCTGAAGATTCCGCAAAAGTATCAATCACACCACTAAACTGTTCTGCAAGTTCAGCGAGCATGCCGACTTTTTGTGAGCCCTGACCAGGAAACACAAATGCAGTTTTTGTTGCCTGAGCCACTTGCTCGAGTCGTTTAGCAGACATATAAAAATCCTTTATTTCGTCTTCACTCATTTCCGGTGCAGAAATTTAACATTTAATTCATCATTTTTTAATTGCGAAATACAACAAAAAAAGGGAGCATACGCTCCCATTTTTTCTATACTTAAGCATGATGCTTAATGCATATTATTGCTCATTATTCAGCATCAGCTGCTTTAGCGAACAATTGACGACCACGGTAGAAACCGTCTTTAGTCACGTGGTGACGACGATGAGTTTCACCAGTAGCTTGGTCTACAGTTAATGCATTCTCGGTTAAAGCGTCATGTGAACGGCGCATGTCACGGCGAGAGCGACTTTTACGGTTTTGCTGAACGGCCATGATGGCTCCTTACAAAGATCGAAAAAATGGATCAGAACAAAAATTCAGTTGTCTTAACCTGTAAGTATAGCACTTATGAGTTAAGTTTGCCTTTCAAACTTGCCAAAACATCAAACGGATTTTCACGCTTTTCTTCGGCATGCTCTTCGGCAGGTCGATGCTTATGTTCACAAGCGTCATGCTTAGGTGAAAGTGGCACCAACAATAACAGCTCATCCTCAAGCAGAGTGACCAAATCAATCAGGGCAGGTGCATCAGGATCACCTTTGATCAAAGCTTCACTCTCAGCTAGAACGATGTAATCAGCATCCTCATCCAAGCGCTCTATCAGTGACTCATCATCCAGTAACGCGATATGAAAGTCTGAAACAAGTGAAATTTCCACCGGTTCCAGACAACGCTGGCATTCCATTGGAACTTTCGTTTCAACATGACCATCAAACCACGCGACACGATGATACGCATCCATTGATAGCTTACAGTCTATAGAGACCAGTTGATGATCAATTGGTCCAACAGCTTCACGAGCAATACGAACAAAGCGAGACAATGGCAGGGTACCTGACCATGTAAAGCCTTGTTCAGCCCATTTAAACGGCTCAATCTGTGCCGGAAAGGTATTTGCTGACATAATTAAGGCGGCAATTCTACAAATTCATCAGTACTCTGTCAAAGATTAAGATACAATTTTGTACTTATTTAGACAGATCATTTGGGTTTATTCAGTCATGGATCAGTTGCAGCCGCAACCTGAAGTCATAACTTCGTCTCTTGTTCGCATCAACTCCACTTCTGGGCAGATATCGGCTCTGGCGGCACTGCAACTCTTGCCTTGGAACGCACTGCATACAGAAGAACAGCAAGTTGATTGGCTTATCTTACACTTTAATTATTGGTTTTCCCACCATAATGTCATGCTGGTACGAGGAGAATTTGAACCAGAATATTTCCCGGCCACCGATACCTCTCCTGCCCGCATCCAGTTTGCCCATGGTTTTTTTAACAGCGCCCTGCATGAAATCAGCCATTGGACGATTGCCGGTAAAGAGCGTCGCCTGCTGGCTGATCTGGGATACTGGTATGCTCCAGATGGACGGACAAGAGAGCAGCAAGCCCTGTTCGAACAGGTTGAAGTTAAACCGCAGGCAATTGAATGGCTTTTTGCCACAGCTTTTGGCCGCAAGTTTCGGGTCTCTTTAGATAACCTTACTGGTGAAAGTGGTAATGGCAATACCTTTAAAGACAATGTCTATGCCCAAGTGTGCCGCTATATGAATGCAGAAGCCTGTCTGCCAAAAGACGCCTGGTATCTGATTTCCTGTATTTGTACCTGCATACGTGGTGGCGAAATGTTACAGGCCAGCGAATTTAAAAGAGAAATGCTTGATTAATTTACATAAATCAACCGATCTAAACTTGTAACCCAATTCTCTGGGCACTGATAATTTAGAAAGTTACTGTCTGTGAACTTTGAGGAACAATAAGATGCTTCATTTAAGAGTACATCCTGAGAATCCACAGCCACGGCTCATCACTCAGGCAGTCGAACGGATCCGTGCGGGCGATGTAGTGGTCTACCCCACCGATGCTGCTTATGCAATTGGTTGCCAGATCGGAAATAAAAATGCTATGGAACGTATTGCGCAAATCCGCGGTTTAGGGCCTAAACATCAATACGCCATTATGTGCAGTGACCTCTCTGATATTGCAACCTATGCCAAGGTTGATAATGCCATGTATCGGCTGTTAAAGGCCAATACCCCTGCAATTACTACATTTATTCTTCCCGCCACCAGTGAAGTACCACGGCGTTTAATGCATCCGAAAAGGAAAACTATTGGTTTACGTATTCCAAGTAATCCAATTTGCCAGATGTTACTCCAGGAATTGGGAGAACCGTTACTCACTAGTACCCTGATTTTACCTGGACAGGAAGACCCGCTGGATGACCCTTACGAAATCGAGCAGCAACTTGGTAAACGTATTGATGTTTTCATTGATGGGGGCTTTGGCATGCTAAGCACCACCAGTATCGTAGACCTTTCTGGAGAAAATCCGGAAATTATCCGCTATGGCGAAGGTGATGTCAGTGCTTTTGAGTAGGTTTTACACTTTCTCGGACAATTGTAAAATCATATGCACCCAACATCTGATAAGTTGATGCTGAGGCAATTGGTATGAACCTTTTTAAAGTCCTTCTTGATTTAGAGAATTTTCCAGAAGATCACACTATTTATGCCGAGCTTCCTTGGACACTTGAATCTGAAACAATTGTCGTCTCAGAACCAGACTCCGGGAGCGTAACCCTAAACATTAAAGATATTAGCTATAGCTATTTTCTAGAAGTATATATAGCTGAAGAGCTGTTGATTAGTCTGACCAAAACAAACCTTTGTTTACGGGAGAGCTGTCAGAAAGTGATCGAATACGCCATAAATGATGCCTGACCTTTAAAAAGGCTCTTTACCAATTTCTATAGCTCACCCTATTCTTTCCTGCCTACCACGCAGGTTTATCAGTTTTTTTACATTTTTATGGTTTTTATAATTTATTCAGCCTGGCTTTTCTATTAGAATACGTTCACCTTATTTTTTGCTTTTTAGTGATCTCGCTTTCTTGCGTGCAAGATCCTAGAAGTTCTCCAGCTTTCATGCCTTTGAAAATTCGCGTGGCCTATAACCGAAATGAATCAAGCGACCCATAGTTCTATGGAACAGTTGCCTTATATCCGCGTAATGGATGAATGGCAGCACAGTATTCCAGATGATCTTTATATTCCGCCTGCTGCATTCGAAATTTTACTTGAACATTTCGAAGGTCCCCTCGACTTTTTAATTTACCTGATCCAGAAAAATGGCTTTGATTTACTGCAGTTAGATATCGCACCAATTGCCAGCCAATATCTGTCCTACATGGATAGCATGAAATCTCTCAACATTGAACTGACTGCGGACTATATGGTCATGGCAGCTTTGCTTGCAGACTTGAAGTCCCGACTGCTATTACCTAAACCTGCTGCTATAACTCTGGAAAAAGATCCCAAGCAGCAGCTGATTGACCGGCTCGAAAATTATTTGCGCATTAAACAGGCAGCTGAACGTTTAGGACAAATGCCAGTTTTGGAACGTGATACATTCAATGTGAATGTAAGTTTAGGAACAGTAAATAGTATTTATGAAGGCTATGAAGCTGCAAATCTGCGAGACGCGCTATATTGCATCTTTAACCGCCCTGAGCCTGTCGTTCATCAGATTCAGCAGGAACCAGTTTTACTTGAAGAGCGGATTGCCTATATTGAAGAATTGATTGAATCAGGCAAAAGCTTAAGTTTTGACGAGCTGCTCAAACCGAGCCAAGGTAAAATGGGTATGGTGGTGACATTCATGGCAGTTTTGGAGCTCACCCGCCAGCAGAGAATCCAGATTATTCATAGCGGAATAGAAGCACCCTTGACTATTCAGGGAGCAGTAGCATGACCATCGACCAAAGTGCAGCATTCTCAGTTGATGAGCTGCATCATGAAGTTCTGATGCAGCTTGAAGCCATTATTTTTGCCAGTGAAGCACCGGTCAGTCTTTTGAGGCTTAAAGAAGCTTTCCAGAACCAGTATAATAAACAGCAGTTGCGACAGTTTTTACAGCAGCTGGCTGTTTTACAACATGGCCGTTCAATTGAGCTGGTCGAAAGTGCTCAGGGCTTTCGTTTTCAGGTTCGTGCCAGATACAAACAGATTATTGCCCAGACTTGGCCGGAGCGGCCAACCCGGCTTTCCCCATCTTTGCTCGAAACAGTAGCTGTCATTGCTTATCATCAGCCTGTTACACGTGCAGATATTGAACAGATTCGCGGAGTTTCGAATAATAGCCAGATTTTGAAAACATTATTTGACTGGAACTGGATTAAAGAATCCGGTTTCCGAGAGATTCCGGGACGCCCCGCGTTGTTAGTGACGACGTCTCAATTTTTAAATGCTTTTGGCCTGGCTTCATTAGGTCAATTGCCTCCCCTGCAGGATGCCAAGGAAGCTTTCATGACGCTTGATGCTAATGCAGCAATGTCATGAATCGGTGGACTGTTGATAATTATTTCTAAGGTTATGCTGTCATGAGTGAAAAATTGCAAAAAGTCCTAGCACGTATCGGGCTAGGTTCTCGCCGTTATATGGAAGAGGTCATTGCTGCTGGTCGCGTAAGTGTCAATGGTCGTGTTGCTCAGGTCGGTGAGCGTATTGAACCAGGCGACGAATTGCGTATTGATGGGCGTAAGGTGCAATTTCAGATTGAAGATGAGATTCGTCGTCGCGTTCTGATTTACTATAAGCCAGAAGGTGAAATCTGCTCACGCAATGATCCAGAGTCACGTCCGACTGTATTTGATCATTTGCCTACAATCGCCAATGACCGCTGGGTTATGGTAGGCCGTCTGGACATTAACTCTACCGGCCTTTTACTGTTTACCAATGACGGTGAGCTTGCAAATCGTCTAATGCATCCTTCAAATGAGATCGAACGTGAATACGCAGTCCGTGTTATGGGCGAAGTTACCCCGCAGATCCGTCAGAATATGCTAAATGGCGTCGTGCTAGATGATGGCCCAGCCAAGTTTGAAACTTTTTCTGAAATTGGTGGTGATGGTATTAACCGCTGGTACCAGGTTGTGGTTAAAGAAGGACGTAACCGTGAAGTTCGCCGTATTTTCGAATCACAGGGTTTAAAAGTAAGTCGTCTTTTACGTACTCGCTATGGTACAGTTATTCTGCCGCGTGAGCTGCGCACTGGGCGCTGGATTGAGCTGGATAAAGCAGATATCGATAACCTGACCAAGTCGGTTGAGCTTAAACCGCGTCAAGGTACTGGCCTGTATGGCATGGCGAAACGTCGTACTGAACGTATGGCTGAAAAACCTATGGCAGCTCGCCGCGGTGGTTATTTGCGTCAACAGCGCCGCGAGAATGAAGGAACAGAACAAACTGCTGCACCACGCAAGCCTTATAGTCCGAAGAAGTTTTAAAACGGTCTTTTACTGCTTTAAACAAAAAAGTCGCCTTGGCGACTTTTTTTAACGGATCACCGGGATTTCAATCCATTCTGCTTCCGGGAAATGCTTTGTCATGTAAGCCCGTAGATAGTTTGATGTATCACAGGCGATTAACGGGTCTTGAGAATCATCCATTCCATTATAGGCCACAGCAAACAGCTCTACCCCTCGGCTTTTCAGCAGCTCCAGACTCAGTAACGTATGATTAATACTTCCCAGACGCCCAGAGGTAACCAGAATAACAGGGAACTGATGAGCCGCTACATGATCGATAGTAAGCACATCATCTGTTAAAGGAACCATAAGCCCGCCGGCACCTTCTAGCAGTACTGCATCATAACGTCTAGCCAGTTCTTGAGTCGCAGCATGAATTTTATCCAGATCAATCTCACGCCCATCAATTTTTGTTGCAAGATGCGGCGAAGCTGGATAAGACAGAATTTCCGGCATCGTAAGCTTTTCTTCATCTTCGGCAAACCAGCCCATGCCCATAATAGTCCGGTGCTGTTCGATATCCTCCGAAATATTGATATTTCCAGTTTGTACCAGTTTCTGTGTAATAGTACGGGTACCATGTTCATTCCAGATTTTGGCCAGATAACCAGTGGCAAAGGTCTTTCCTATACCAGTATCAATTCCGCTCACGAAATAAATTGAGCCTGTCATCGAACTCTCCGAGCTATACAATAAATTGGGTGGTAAGTTAATGGATATTGCTGTATTCCCTCATAAGCTGGACTCTTTACAAACTGCTGATACTGATCATAAAACTTGTATAGTGACTGCTTAGTCCAGCGATGCTGACTACTGGTTGCCGTTACGCCGGTCAGTTTTAAATGCTGGAGAACCTGTTTTGGATGCTCAAAATATAAGGTTTCCTGCTCTTCCTGTATTTCAAGGACTTCAAACCCTGATTTGCACATTTTTTCTTTTAGCTCTTCCAGACTGAGGTAGTTTAACCCCTGACCCGTTAAAGTTTTAATCTCACGCAAGTTTTCTGAACCAAAGCTTGAAAAACAAAACCAGCCCTGTGATTTTAATGCCTCGCTGCATTTCTTAAATACCTGCTCCAGGTCATGCATCCATTGCAAGACTGAACTGGACATAATAGCATCAAGTTGTCCCGGAAAGTCAAGCCGTTCAATATCTCCAATACACCAGTCCAGCTGTTCAGCAGCAGAAAAATGCTGTCTGACCTCAGGATACAGATCATTGAGTATGAGCTGTTCAATCTGAAAGTTCTGTTGCAGTAATATTGTTAAGTGACCTGAGCCACAGCCCAGTTCCAGTACTCGAGGAATTTGTATGGCTATATGCCGGCGCATCATTTCAATTAATCGCTGGCAAATTATCTTTTGCGCGACTGCATGTTCAGAATAACTGGAGGCAGCTTTAGCAAAGCGCTGGGCAATCAGCCCGGTATCTATATGAAAATTTTGACTCACAGTAATGCTACCAATTGTTCAATTTCTTCTGGCTGAATTTGTGATGTCAGTGAAATTCTCAGTCGTGCACTATTGGCCGGTACAGTAGGTGGGCGTACTGGCATGATATAAAAACCTTGTGCCTGTAAATAGTTGGCTTTGTCTACCGCCGGCTGACTATCTCCGATAATAACTGGAACAATATGACTACTTGAGGGACAGCAAAAACCAAGATTCTGAACCTTCTGCTGTAAATGATGGCTTAAATTTGCCAGGTGATCGCGCTGCTTCTGCATTTTTTGCATATGCTCGAAAACAAACCGAGTCCAGGCTATCGAAATCGGAGGTAATGCGGTACTGAAAATAAGTGGACGCATGCTGTTAATCAGATATTCACGAATTACAGGTTCACAGACCAGATATCCTCCCACTGAAGCAATCGCCTTACCAAAGGTGCCTACCAGAAAATCAATCTGGTCAATCACTGCATATTGCTCCGCACAGCCTAATCCCCGCGCTCCGCGGACGCCAATAGCGTGAGCTTCATCGACATACAACATAACTTTTACAAACTGCCGTTTTAGTGACACCAGTTGGTTCAGGTCTGTTTCATCGCCATCCATACTAAAAATAGATTCGGTGACCACAATGATGCGTTCATAAGTGTCATCTGCATGATACTTTTGCAAGAGCTGCTGTAAATGGTTTAAATCATTGTGACGGTACCGCAGATATTTGGCTGAGGACAGGCGAATTCCATCAATCATGCTGGCATGAACCAGTTTATCGGCCAGAATCAGAGTCTTACCATCACTTAATGCCGGTAAAATCCCTATATTCATATGATAGCCACTATTGAACAGCAGCACTGCACGCCCGTCAAAAGCCTGGCTCATACAGGCTTCCAGCTGTTCATATTCTGGAAAATTACCAGTAAGCAGACGTGATGAAGAGGAACTGAGCCAGCGCTGTTCCAGAGGGCACTGATCAAAAAAGACTTGTCTTAATCCGAGATCAGCAGCTAGACCCAGGTAATCATTAGAAGACAGATTCAGCATATGCTGGCCTGCAATTTCAATGATCCGTCCTTGTTGCCGGTTGGCCGTAAACTGGCGAAAATTCCCCTGCTGTCTTAACTGCTCCAGCTGCTTGGTAAAATGCTCAAGTAGTTTCATGCTGAAGCTCCTGTAGCTGTTGCACTACTTCTACCAACTGCTGAAGTAAATAATTCAGTTCATTACAAGTGATGATATAAGGAGGCATCACATATACCAGCCTTCCAAACGGGCGTACCCAAATTCCACGACGGACAAATTCCTGCTGTAGAATCTGCATATTTACCGGCACAGTCAGTTCAACAACACCGATAGCACCTAATATTCGAACATCCTCAACATACTCCAGTTGAGATAGTGCAGGTAAGTACTGTTTGAGTTGCTGTTCAATACGGCAGATGTTGGCTTGCCAGTCTTGAGCCAGTAATAACTGTGTACTTTTAAGGGCAACTGCACAGGCAAGTGGATTGGCCATAAAAGTAGGCCCATGCATAAATACCCCTGCCTCTCCCTGACTGATTTTTTCAGCAATCGCTTTACTGGTTAAAGTTGCTGACAAAGTCATGTATCCGCCAGTTAAGGCTTTTCCTATACACATGATATCCGGCTCAACGCCCGCGTGTTCCCAAGCAAACAGTTTACCAGTGCGTCCAAAACCGGTAGCAATCTCATCAAATATAAGCAGGATCTGATACTTTTCACAAAGTAGCTTGGCTTGACGCAAGTATTCAGGATGATAAAAACGCATACCTCCTGCACCCTGTACAATGGGTTCCAGAATCAGCGCGGCAATACAGGTATGATGCTGTACTAAAGTTTGCTCTAGCTCTGCAATATCTTGTGGATTCCACTTTTCATCAAAAGCAGTTTGTGGAGCCGGAACAAAAAAACGGTTGGGCAGACTGCTACCAAAAATCTGGTGCATGCCGGTTACTGGATCACATACCGACATTGCATTCCAAGTATCACCATGATACCCGGAGCGAGGCGTAACAAAATTAGTCTTCTTCAGCTGGCCCTGCGCGCTCCAATACTGCACGGCCATTTTTAAAGCGACTTCAACTGCAACCGAACCGGAATCAGCATAGAAAATCTTATCGAGACCTGGTGGCGTAATATTCAGAAGAAGCTTGCCCAGCTCAATCGCAGGATTATGGGTCAGTCCACCAAACATGACATGTGCCATATCTTGTAACTGATCTTGAACAGCCTGATTTAATTCAGGATGATTATAACCATGAATAGTACACCACCAAGATGACATACCATCAACAAGCTTGTGACCATTCTGCAGTTCGATAGTTGAGCCATAGGCCCGTTTTACTTTGAAAGCTGGTAAAGGCTGAGTCATAGAAGTATAAGGATGCCAAAGATGCTCAAGATCAAATAAGTCAGCCATCCAACACCCATCCTTCACATTAAAACTATTATTTATATAACTCATCCATCTTAATAGCGTAAAGCAATAAAATAAATTGCGAGAAACAACAAAGTTTATATTTCCCTAAGTCATATTTAAAAAACTACAAATTTTTTTGCTAGTTAATGTAATTTCACTATAAGGAAAACCATGTCCAACATTAGGCAACAGTTCGATTTTAAGTAAATTTGCCTTTAAAAAATGAAAATCAGCGATAATCTGGCAGGGTATGAGCTGATCCTGTTCAGAGACGAGATGATACTGTCGACCTGGATATTTTTGTAAGATTGAAACTAAATTTAATTGCTCAAGTTGCTGTAAACCAGAAATCAGATTTATAGGATCATCAGTTTTAATAAAACTTTGTAGATATCTTATATCGTTACGAGCTGTAACTCCCCCTGCACCGACCAGATGACAAAAACGCTTTAGAGTAGCCTCCCTGTCATTCAGAAAAGCACCTTTAAATGCCTCAAAAGTTACACGAGACATTGCATTTGGCCACTCTACTGTAGCAACAAAGCACGGATTGGAAGCCAATGTAACCAGAATTTTAGCCTGACCGGTCTGTTCAAAAATCTTCTGAGCCAGAATAGTGGCAAGCTGACCTCCTAGCGACCAGCCCATTAAAATATCAGCTTTAACCGCTTTTTGAAGCACCTCCTCCAAAACTGCCGGGTTAGAACTGTCGAATATATCAATCAGTTCAACCTGAAAATGCAGGTTTTCAAGAGCAGTTTTAAGTCCCGCTAGAGGCTGACAGCCCAAGCCCCAGCCACTAATAAGTAAAATCTTTTGCATGCTTAATCTAATTTAATTGATCGGTTCTACTATAAAATACTGCTCAATAGAATACAGTCATTAAAAAGCCCAATCTTCTGACTGGGCTTGCTTGAATCATACAAATTTTAAATTTGAGACTGAATATAATTTTGCAGGCCAATCAATTCAATCAAACCTAACTGTTTTTCCAGCCAATATGTATGGTCTTCTTCAGTATCAGACAACTGCTGGCGTAACATGTCACGGCTGATATAATCCCCTTTTTCTTCACATAATTGAATACCACGGGCCAGTTTTTCACGCACATGATATTCAAGTGCAAGATCAGCTTTTAAGCAGGTGCAAACATCTGAACCAACATCAATACTGTCACGTTCCATATTAGGTGTACCGCCTAAAAACAGGACACGACGGATAATTGCATCAGCATGAGCTGCTTCTTCCTGCATTTCATGGTCAATTCTTTCGTAGATTTTATTCAGGCCCCAATCTTCATACATGCGAGAATGAATCAGGTATTGATCGCGAGCTGCCAGTTCGCCACCAATCAACATATTTAAGTAGTCTATGACTTCTGGATTGCCGCGCATATTTTTACTCCTCATCATTTTAAAGTTATTATGGGTGATTGGTATTTAGAATGCAAAACTAAAATTATGTAAGTTTATGATTTATATAAATTAAAAATGAGAAGCATACGCATTTGCATTTTATATCATCAATTAATTGGTTGTTTTCATAATAGATTTTTCTTATTTTGAGATTGGCGATTTTTTAAAGTCATTTAATTTATTTACAAAAAATTAAAAAAGTAATCTTATTAACTGCTGAGCTATAACTAAATACCTCTTAAAAACAGGTTTTAATATGATTTGAGTGAACTATATAAAGCAGCTGGATCCTACTTTTTATAAGTAATATAGAAAAAGCTAGGTCTTTCAATTTTTTAGACAGCACTCACGCAACATATCAAATTGGCTTATTTTTACTATATTGTTAATGTGAATAAAGTATGTAAAGGTTGTTAACCTTATGTAGGTTTAATAATAAATTCCGGCCAAAAGTCAACTTTTAATGATAAATAAGATAGACCATTTATCAGAATAATCAGGCTATTTGAGCAATGAACGAATCTGCATTTTCCCCTGCCACAGTACAGTTCTCTGCTGTTTTATTACAGAAGATGATTGCAGATGGTCATAAGGAAAATACTCATTATTGTTTGTTTCTCGATATTGACGGCACACTTTCTGATTTTCAGGATGATCCCGAAGATAGTTTTATTCCTGAAAACACATTAAATATTCTTCAGACCATTTTAAAGCTTGATGTGCCTGTTATTGCGGTAACCGGCCGACATGTACAGGTTGCCCAGTCTCTTTTTGCCCCCTTATGCATTCCGGTTGCTGGACTGCATGGGCTAGATATCCAAATTGATGCTCATACGCATTTCAAACCTGATCTGAGTCAGATTGATTTTGTCCGCTTGAGGCAGGATTTAAAAGCAGCTTGTGCATCTTATCCCCAGCTGTTAATTGAGGATAAACAGTACTCGGTTGCTTTGCATTACCGGCAGTGTCCTGAACTGGCAGACACAGCAAAGCAAATCATGCAGGTACTGCATCAGTCTCATACGGCACTTAAAATCAATGAAGGTAAATGTGTTATTGAGTTACTTCCTCGACAAGCCGATAAAGGAGAAGCAATAAACACCATATTAAAGCATTTGGAACTTACTCAAGTTTTACCGATTTTTATAGGTGATGATAAAACCGATGAATCTGGTTTTAGAACAATAAATAACCATAACGGTATAAGTATAAAAGTCGGCCCAGGAGAAACCCAGGCTCATTATCGGCTCAAAGATATTAAAACAGTAGCTGATTTTCTTGCACTATTTTCAGAATTCTTAAAAACGCGTGTTTTGACACAGAATCAAACACCAAATGGAGAAAAAGCATGTCTAAACTAATCGTATTATCGAATCGTGTTAGTCTGCCAAATCCCGACAAGCCCGCTGCGGGAGGCTTGGCAGTGGCGTTACAGGATGCACTTGATGAAACCGGCGGGATATGGTTAGGCTGGAATGGCGAGCAAATCAATAATGATCAACAAACCGAGTTTGGTCGCATTAATAATAAAAATGTAGAATATCTGACCTGTCCATTGACTCACCAGCAATATGAACAGTACTACTGCGGTTTTGCCAATAATACGCTATGGCCTGCGATGCATGAGCGCGCAGACCTGATTGAATGTAATGCAGAAGAATATGAAACCTATCAGCAGGTAAACCGCTTATTTGCTGAAAAACTAAAAGATATTGCCCAGCCAGATGATGTGATCTGGGTTCATGACTATCATTTTTTTAGCGTAGCACGCTATTGCCGTGAATTAGGCATGCAAAACAAAATCGGCTTCTTCTTGCATATTCCATTTGCACGTTTAGCCATATGGCGCCAGATACCTATGGCAAACCGCCTCATTCAAGACCTATGTCAGTATGATGTGGTGGGTTTACAAACTGAACATGATCAGAACCTGTGTATGCAGGCCTGCACCACCCTACTTCAGGCACAAAAGATTCAGCAATACCTGCTTAGTTACCAGAAACGCATTACCACTATTAAATGTTATCCGATTGGGGTCAATCCGGATCATATTCAGAAAGTAGCCCGTCAGTATGCCGATGACTCACAGTCTGTTTTTGACTTTGATGCCTTAGGTAAACAGCAGACCATTATTGGGGTGGACCGAATTGATTATTCCAAAGGATTACTTGAACGTTTTAATGCATATTCCGACTTTTTAGCTACTTATCCGGAATATCACCGTCAAGTAACAGATTTACAGATTGCCTGCCCATGCCGTCTGGATATTGTGGCTTACCAGGAATTATTTAAACGTCTAAAAGAGAAGGTTAAAACTATTAATGCACAATTTGCTCAAGATGACTGGCTGCCAATTGAATGCAGTCATGATGTCGTCGCTCATGAGGCATTAATGGGCATCTACCGCAAATCAAGTATCTGCTGGATCAGTTCAATCCGTGATGGTATGAACCTGGTAGCAAAAGAATACATTGCAGCTCAGGACCCTGCAAATCCTGGTGTATTGATCCTTTCAAAATATACAGGGGCTGCTGAGCAGATGCCAGAAGCTATTATTGTTGATCCAGAAGATCCTAAAGCAATGGTTCAGGCATTAAAACTTGCGCTAGATATGCCTCAAGAGGAACGTATCCGCCGTTATCAAAAACTGATTGCGGGGCTTAAAGCTTTTGATATTAATGACTGGCGTAATGCATTTCTGGTTGATCTGCGTCAAAATAATGAATTGCAGAACTTTAAACGGCCTGGCCGTGATACAGCCAATCCAGTTTATCAATTGCTGTAGTGCCCTCAGTTTATATAGAAGTATTGTCCATAAAAAAACCGGTAAACTTCCAGCTTACCGGTTTTTATGTAGTGGCGTTTAAATAAGCTGACTTTAGGCGGGGCCTACTCGAGTAAACCGATTTAAAATAGCTACAGTAGCCAATAATACTGCCACACTCGCAAACATGATGGTTAAGCCGGTCATCTCACCAATTACACCGATCAATGCCGGGCCAGACAGAGATCCTGTATAAGCCATAGTCGATACACAAGATAGGGCTGCCGCTTTAGGCATAAAGTTCTGACGTCCAACACGTGAAAACATGACAGGTACGATATTTGAACAACCTAGACCAACCAGTGCATAACCTAACAATACAATAAACCAATGTGGAGCCAGTACCACTACTGCTAAACCTGTAGCAGCACAGATAGCACTATAAGTTACAATATTTTTTTCACCCAGTATTTTCAACAGGTAACGCCCCGAGAAACGGCCCAATGTCATGGCAATCGCAAAGAAAGTGTAAGCCAGCCCTGCAAAGGCTGGATTAACACCATATTTGCTGGTCAGGTAAATGCCACTCCAGTCCATGGCCGCACCTTCCGATAAAAATGCGATAAAGCACATTAGTCCAATTAGCAAGATAATAGGCGCAGGCAGTTTTTTATGACTTTTTTTATGCTCTGCCGTGTCTGCTTCAATCTGTTCATCGCGTTCAATTTCACTTAATGAAGCTGGAACCGCAATAATGCTAATGACGAATAGCATAATACTTACTGCCAGCGCACTAATCAGTGGCGATACGCCAGCCGCTAAAAGCGCCGTTACAGTCATTACACCAGCCAAGCCACCTAAGCTGCACATACCATGAAAACTCGACATCATGGCACGCAGACTGTTCTTCTCTACAATAACTGCCTGTAAATTGAGGGCGACACCAAAACTTCCTGCAGCTGTACCGAACAGGAACAGAGAAACCGCCATCATTACTGATGTATTCCAGACAGCAAGCCCCGGCAATACTAACAGTATCAACAGCGCCGCAAAGCCAATAATTGCACGGCAACCGATTCGTTGTACCAGAGCCCCAGTCGCAGGCATAGCAATCATTGACCCTACACCCATACAGAGCAATAACAAACCAAAATCAGCATGATTTAAATTTAGACGCTGCTGTGCAAATGGAATCAAGGGCGCCCAGGCCGCCGTTCCAAAGCCCAAGCTAAAAAAGTTCAAACGTGTAGATAGACGTTGTGCACTCAGTTGAGCTGCGCTATCTAAAACTGCTGTTCTGGAGAAAAGTATCACAGTGTGCCACCACCATTAAAAAAGACCTTGGTATTCCATTCCAGAGAATTCCAATAGAAAAACCCCTACCGGTTTGTAGATATATCTACTTATTGGCAAGGGCTTTTGATGGCGAAATTATACACACTTACAAGAACAATACATCCATTTCAAAATATTTTTTCAGTCTTTTTTGTAACTGTAAAAGTCTTACTACGTAAGGCTTTGAAAACATTTTCAATGCACTAAAAAACAGCATGAATGTGGATAAACCATGTAATTTAATTTACATTAAATTACTTGACCATAGGTCTCCATTAGCTCAATAAACTGCCTTTCATTTAGTGTCTGAATATTAAGCTTTTGTGCTTTTTCCAGTTTTGACCCAGCCTTTTCCCCGGCAACCACACATTTAGTTTTGGCAGATACACTGCCACTTACACGTGCGCCTAAAGCTTGTAACATCTGGGTAGCCTGTTCGCGTGTAAGGTGCTCAAGTGTGCCTGTTAAAACCCAGCTTTCACCATTCAATGGCTGACGCGTTGAGGCAATTGGTGCATCCCAATGGATGCCTGCGGCCAGCAATCGATCAATTACTTCCAGGTTATGTTCTGCACGGAAAAAGTCATAAATCCATTCGGCTGTTATATCGCCTACATCAGGCACTTTTTTCAAGCTATCTACATCTGCCTGTTGCAAGGCTTCTAGGGTTTGAAAGCTGTTGGCCAGCATCCGTGCCGTTGTTTCACCGACACCTCGTATCCCCAGGGCATAAATAAAACGGGCCAGTGTAGTTTTTTTACTTTGTTCAATTGCATTGATCAGGTTCTGAACTGATTTTTCACCCATTTTTTCAATGCCAAGCAACGTATTCCGATGCTGGTGCAGATGATAAATGTCTGAGACATCTTTCAACAGTTCAAGATGCAGCAGTGACTCTACCCAGCGGTCCCCCAAACCTTCAATATCCATAGCCTTGCGGGACACAAAATGGCGAATTGATTCAATTCGCTGTGCTGCACAATATAACTCTCCCGAACAGCGGGCCAAAGCCTCACCTTCCGGCATCACTACAGGTGAGGCACACACAGGACAGGTTTCCGGTAGGTTTATGACTTCGGCAGTGTCCGGACGAAACTCAGGCCAGACTTTTTCCACTTTAGGAATCACGTCTCCGGTTCGGTAAACGCTCACTGTATCGCCAATTCTTACATCCAGACGGTGAATCTCGCCAATATTATGCAGTGTTACATTGGATACTGTTACACCTCCGACAAATACCGGATTTAACCGGGCAACAGGCGTCAGGATACCTGTTCGTCCTACCTGCCAGTCTATATTCTCTACTGTAGTGAGGGCTGCAATTGCAGGGAACTTATAGGCAGTTGCCCAGCGTGGTTCCCGGCTTAGAAAGCCCAACTGTTTTTGCTGTTTAAGGCTATCTACCTTAACCACCATGCCATCAATTTCTACACCCAGGTCAGCGCGCTCTTCCATAATTTTTTCATAGCGGCGCTGTACTTCTTCAATCGAATCACATAAAAATTGCCGTTCGGCAATTTCAAAGCCCAGATCACGTAACCAGTGCAGACTTTCGGTCATGGAATTTAAGTGATGCTCTGGTTCACACTGGGCAATTCCATAAGCATAAAAGGCCAATGGACGTGCAGCGGCAATACCCGGATCTAACTGGCGAAGGCTTCCAGCAGCAGCATTGCGCGGATTGGCAAATATTTTTTCACCTTTGGCTTCATTTTCAGCATTTAATTTTAAAAAACCGGTTTTAGGAATTAGAACTTCCCCTCGTACTTCCAGCAATTTAGGTATAGCAGCCTGATCAGAATAAAGGTACTTTGGCAAATTACGGATAGTTTTAACATTCTGGGTAATATCTTCTCCAGTTTCTCCATCGCCCCGCGTTACCCCACGTACCAGCTCACCATTTTCGTACCAGAGTGAAATAGCCAGCCCATCGAGTTTTAACTCAACCTCATACTTGACCTGTTGTCCCGGAAGACGCTCCTCTACCCGACGGGCAAACGCGAACAGGTCTTCCTTATTAAACACGTTTCCGAGCGACAGCATCGGCACTGCATGTCTGACTGTCATAAACTTGCTCAGAGCTTGTCCACCTACACGACGAGTCGGCGTATCATTTTGAACAAGATCCGGATACTGCTCTTCGAGTGCTTTTAACTGATGAAACAGGGAATCATATTCATTATCGGAAATACTGGGCTGATCCATTACATAATAAGCGTGATTATGCTGTGCGATCAGCTGTATAAGTTGACGCATCTGCGTCACAATGCCTGCTGTAGATTCCATAAGATTCACCATATAAAAGGGCGGATACTCCCGCCCTGATGCTGCTTTCAATCTGTTTTTTAATTAAATATCCGATCAGACACTGACATGATCCGGCCGGTAATCAATCACCTGATGACGCCAGTGCTCTTTAAGCTGTGGCGTAAACTCAAGATTCTGTTCATCATATACTTTACCATCAATTTCCCGCGCAATCAGGCCGGCAATACTGGTCATCATATCAAAACCGGTAATAGCATTCGGATTCGGCAATGCCAGAAAGAAAGCCAAACCCTGTACTTGCTCGGTAGACAGACTTTCAAGGTCAAAACCTGCCGGACCTTCATCAGTAATACGCAGTACAGAGAACATCAGTGGACTTTGTTCTTCTGTTTTTTCATAGCGGTGGAAGCAGGACATTTCACCATAACGCAAACCATATTTTAACAGTACCTTCAGGGCTTTATCACCTGATAAAGCACGGCGCGGATTCGGATAAACATTCAGTGCAATAATCTGCTGCGCAGTTGCTAGAGCACTTTCATCATCACAGCGCTGCTGTTCATGTAAATGTACATCAAGGATATTGCTTTCACCATCAAACTCGGCAATTTCGGCAGTTTCAATAGTGGGATTCAAGCTAAATTCCGGCTCTTTTGGCTCAGACCCATCAGCCACTTCAGTTGATTCTGAAGTTGTCTTTTCTACTTTCTTTACTTGCGCCTGAGTTTCACTCAAAGCAATAGCTTCTGCAGGTGCTTCTGGCTGAGCCCGAGTTTCAGCCTTATCTGTAGAGACAGACTGAGAAGCAGATACTTCAGGTTCTGAAGCTTGTTTAGAATGTTGTCCGGCTGTTGGTACAGACTGTTGAGTGGCCGAGCTCTGATCAAGCTGTGGTTCTTTGCGCACTGTTGGTGTAACCGCACTCTCGCTGGCCTGTAGCTGGTCACGGACATGACGGGGAATCACCGGCTTGTTGCTTTGCGGGTCTATATAAAGTTCAGATTCGAGTGAGGGTGCCGTATTTGGCTTTTTCAGCATCATACGCAGCCCGACCAGAATAATAATAACAGCAACAATAATCCCTATCAGGGTAGTGACTTCCATACTTATGCCTCCGCGACTAAACCGTATTCTTTTGCTTGTTCTAAATTGACTGTGACTAATTTTGATGTTCCTGGCTCAGGCATGGTTACACCGAGTAAGTCTGTTGCCATGGTCATTGCAATTTTATTATGTGTAATGTAAATGAATTGTACCTGTTCAGAAAGTTCTTTTACCAAATTACAAAACCGCTGAACATTGGCATCATCTAAAGGCGCATCAACTTCATCCAGTACACAAAACGGAGCCGGATTTAGCCTGAAAATTGCAAATACCAAGGCCAGTGCAGTCAGTGCTTTCTCTCCACCTGACAATAAAGCCAGAGAACTGTTACGTTTCCCAGGTGGCCGTGCCATTAATTTAATACCAGATTGCCAGTCATCTTCCAAGCTCAGACTGGCCTCACCGCCATTGAAGACTTTAGGAAATAGTACCTGTAGCTCGGCATTTACCTGATCAAAAGTACTCATAAACAGCTTACGGGTTTCCTGATCGATACTCTTCATGGCATTTTTTAGCTGCTCTACAGTATTTTCCAAGTCCCGCATCTGATGAATCAGCTCTTCAAAACGCTGGCTTACCTCATCATATTCCTGTGAAGCAGCCAGGTTTACTGCACCAATTTTTTCAAATTTTTGCTGTATTTTTTCAAGCTGTTGCTGATGACCAGACAAATCAATCTTTAGCCCTAAAACCGGCTCGCTATTTAATTCTTTAAGCTGTTCAGCATAATGCAAAAAGTCTGATTTGGCCGCCTGCCAGGCTAGACGCTTTTCTTCCAGCTCGGTACGCAAAGACTCATCCTGCTGCTGAAAACGATGACGCTGTTCCGTCAGTTGCTGTTGTTTTTCCTGAACCTGATTCAGTTCAACTTGCCATTTATGCCAGCTTTTTTCTAAATTTTCAGTAAGTTGCTGCTGCTGTGAAAATTGCGACTCCAGATTAGGTAACTCCAGCTGAATAGGGTCAACAAATTTTTTAGACTGCTCTATTTGCGTTATAATCTGCTGATACTGGACTTTTAAAAATGAAGCATCTTTTTCCAGCAATTCAATCTGTTGCCTGGTTTGTATTGCCTGCCGGCGTATTAAATCCAGCTCCTGTTGGGCATGTTGCAGATTTTGCTGGGTACTTTCCAGCTGCTCAGTCAATTCTTCAAACTGGAACTGCTGGGCTTTATAGTCTGGCAGTATCTGCTCGAGCTTTAAACCCAAGGCATGCAGATCAATTTCCAGATCATCCTTTTGCATGGCATCTTCTTGCAGCTGAAGATCAAACTGTTGCAGCTGGATATGTAATTGCTGCTGCTGTAATTTCAGTGCCTGTGCGGTACTTTGTATTTTAGCAATGCTGATATCAAGCTGCTGTAATACTGTTTGCTGCTGCTTAAGCAGATCAAGCTGTAATTGCTGTTGATGCTGCTCGGTCTGGACTTGCTGCTTGACCGTTAACAGCTGAGCTTCTTGCTGTTCCAGCTGCTCACCAGACTGTATTAATAATGCTTCGATTTCTTCCAGACGGATACGGTGGCTTAACATACCCTGTCCGGCTTGGCTGTCATCATCATAATAAAGTGCAATGGTCCAATCTGCACCTACATGATAACCATCGAGTGTCAGGATGGACTGACCAGTATGCAGTTTATCCTGTAAAGATAGCGCTTCAGATAAAGTTGTAGCGACCGCAACCTGTGTCCATAAAGAATAATGTGGTGTTTCAATCCAGTTGGCTAAACAAGGTAAGTGGTCCAGTTGAATGAGTTCATCTGAGTGGCCTTTAAGTTGTCTTGAAATGTTCTCGCTGAAGCTTTGCCCGGTCTCTAGCACATGTGCAGTCAGCCATTTAGACAGAAACTTTTCAATGAGGCTTGCATATGGTTTAGCCTGCTTGTTCAGTTTAAGTATTTGTACTAACTGTACCTGGTCTTTCTGGATTACCGGACCATGTTGAGTCATCAACTGTTTCAGGTTTTTCTGTTCAGAATATAGTACATGAATTGATGATTTCAGCTCTCCCAGTTCACTGCTCTTTTGTGTATAGCCTGATTCAAGCCCGATAATTTTCTGCTTTCTTGCATTAATCTGCAGTTCTAAAACTTCAATCTGCTGTTGCAACTGCTGTTTTTCAGTATATCGCTGTTCAAGCTCATCTGATTCATACTGCTGTTGAAGCTGGGCAATCTGGGTATGTAAAGTTTCACGTTGCTGTTCAATCCGAGCAATATTTTTTAAGAGCTGCTCGGTCTGCGCCAACATCTGCATTTTCTGCTGTTGCTGTTTTTCGACCTGTTGTTTGAGCTGCTCAAACTGTTGCCCTACCTGTTGCTGCTGGGCTTTTAAAAGTTGTATATCCTGAGTCCGACCTTGGTGCTGCTGTTCCTGTTGCTGTATCTGCTCATCCAGCTGTTCCTGTTGCTGATACAGATTTTCCAGCTGAAGCTCAATCAACTTCAGCCTTTCTTTAGTCTGAACTTTCTGCTGCTCAAGCTGGTTAAGCATCGTGTTGTTTTGCTGAAATAGTGACTGCTTCTGTTCCAGCGTCATTTTGAGTTCAGCCATTTTCTTTTCAGCTTGCTGCCACTCACTCTGTAAAGGGGCAGATTGCTGCAATAACCGCTGAAATAGCTCGCTGGTCGAGGTCAGATTATACTCTAGAGTATGTAGCTCAGAACGCACCAGTTTAAAAGACTCTCCCAGTTCATTCATCTGCAAGGTATATTCCTGCTGCAAATGCTGGCTTCGTTCACATTGCACAGAGAGAATTTCGATTTTAAGGGTACGAATCCGATTTTCCAGTTCCTTGTACTGAACTGCAGTTTCGGCCTGTTTTTTTAAACTTTTTAGCTGACTTTTAAGCTCTAGCGCAATATCTTCCAGACGGGACAGGTTTTGAGTGGTATGTTCAAGATGTAGCAGCGTTTCTCGGCGACGGGCCTGATAACGTGAAATACCGGCGGCCTCCTCAATGAAAACCCGCATTTCATCAGGTTTGGCATCTACCAGCCGGTTAATCATGCCCTGTTCAATAATGGCATAGGAACGTGGGCCCAAACCGGTTCCCAAAAAGATATCGGTTATATCGCGGCGGCGGCAGCGCGTACCATTAAGAAAATATTCAGACTTACCTTCACGGTTAACCTGTCGACGTACAGCCAGTTCGTTATATGCATTGTAGGCGCCGCCCAGTTTTCCATAGGTGTTGTCAAAGCGGAGCTCGACACTGGCCATACCCACAGGTTTTCGTTTTGCTGTACCGGTAAAAATAACATCCTGCATGCTGCCACCTCGCAGCTGACGAGCACTAGACTCGCCCATTACCCAGCGGATGGCATCAATCACATTAGATTTGCCACAGCCATTTGGGCCTACCACTGCACTGCGGCTATCTCTGAAATTCAAGGTGGTTGAATCGGCAAACGATTTGAAGCCGGAAAGTTTTAAACTGCTTAAACGCATAGTGTCCTGATTAGCGACGCGAGCGACGGGCCCAAGCTAATTCGATCTGTTTCATTCGTGTCAGCGATTCCAACACAAGGTTGCGCAAGTGTCGACAAAAATCTTCCATAAATAAAGTGGCTTGTTGTGAATTTCGGTTCAAAATAGCATCAATCACTAATTTAAACAGTTCAAATGACTCCTGCAGCTCACGACGTGAAGTATTTAAGGTCAGAAAATAGCTGCGTCTCAAAGAAGGTAACAGCTCATTCAGAAATTTCATTAAATAGAGATTGGCAACTATTCCTTGCTGCTCCATCAGATATTCGAAAATCTGATCATAAAATTTTTCCGTATGGCCATGTTTTACCTGCTCCTGCAAATAAACCAGAAGTTGCTGTAGAATCTGGGCATCTGTACCACGCCAGCCCTGACTGATTTGCTGGACCACCTGCCCGAGCAGCAAGCAACTGGTATCAAATAGCGCTCGAACCTGTTGAGGCGACATTTCAGCTACAATTGCCCCCCGACGCGGATAAATCTCAATTAGATGAGTACGCTCTAATAAAAGCAGTGCTTCACGGACTGACCCACGGCTGACATCCAGCTCCTTGGCAATTCTCAATTCCTGTATCCGTTCACCCTCAACCAGTTCTCCGCTGATAATCTGTTCAGCAATGCTTTTAGCAATTTGTTCAGAGAGACTGTCTGTTGCTTTAACTGTCATGACTCACCTACTTTTATTTATATAAACTGCACTGAATGCAGTTTTTTATTGGTAAATGAATTGTTGACAGCTTTAAACTTTAAAACTATGTCATTGTCGGACAATTTTCAGGTATTTTAGGTCAATTCTCACATCATGAAAGAGAAAGCTTTAGAAATAAATACTGACTGCCTGATAAATAAAATATACACCTACGACACTCAACATTCCGGCAAAGCACTTTTTGAGCATAACGGGAGAAAGCATATGGGCGACTCTGGCACCCAGCTTGGCAGTAATGAAACTCATTGTACTGATACCAATAAATGCATAGATATGAACATAGCCAATCGCATTTGGCACTTCTACATTTGCCTGGTGTCCAAACCAGATAAAGCCCAAGGCACCTGCAATGGCAATTGGTAAGCCACAGGCCGCAGAGGTAGCTACAGCCTTTTGCATGATCACACCATGCCGGTTTAAATAAGGCACTGTCAGACTGCCTCCACCAATGCCAAAAATGGCAGAAGCTATACCAATACCTCCTCCGGCCAGCATTTGTACCGGTGCAGAAGGTAATGTGCGGTCCGGATTTACCTGAACATGTGCACCCCTGAACATCTTGTATGCAACCCATATGGCAAACAGCCCAATAGCCAGCTGCAGATGCTGTCCAGACAGCAGATCTGCCACACCCGCTCCCAGAAAAGAACCAAGAACCAAGCCAGGAGCCAAGTTTTTAAACACTGCCCATAATACGGCACCGCGTTTATGATGTGCCATTACCGAACTGATTGAAGTAACAATGATGGTGGCTAAAGAAGTACCAACCGCCATATGCATCAGCACATTCGGATCATAATTTAACTGGGTAAAAACGATATAAAGAATAGGTACAATAATCAGGCCGCCGCCTACTCCAAACAGACCGGCAGCAAAACCTGCAATTGCACCAATCAGCAAATATATGATTAACTCCATCATTAATTTCTCATTTCTCTTTATTTCAATATGGATTTAGATTCCCGCCGGCTCCAGCAACTACTGGCGCAAACACACCATTGCCCTGAGGCAGTAGTACTTAAAGCAGAGACCACCTCAACCAATGATGATGTCCGTGAAATTGCACAGAAAGGAATAAAGTCTGCACTGGTCTGTAGTGCCAGACAAACTCAAGGGCGTGGCCAGCATCAGAGGCCTTGGGTATCGCCTGAAGGAAACATTTATTTAAGCACATTGTTGCAGACAGGAACAGCAATAGACGGCCGGCTGGCTCTTGAAATAGCCCTGAATATCTTGCAATGCCCTTCTTTACAACCCCTTAAACTTCAGGTCAAGTGGCCAAACGACCTTTACAGCCATCAGGGGAAATGGGGCGGCATTCTGGTGGAACCAATTACTGCACAGCAAGCTATTATTGGCGTAGGGATCAACATTTACCAGATACATGATGTACTCGACCAGTCGGTAACTTCGTTGACACAACTGGGTTTGGCTCAAATAGATTTAATGCAACTTATCGCTGAACTTTATCATGCCATCCAGCAGGCAGGAGAATGGTTTAGTCATGGTAGCCATCAGCTGGCAAACCGCTTTAATCATCATGCCGCTTTTTTAAACGATATGGTTTACTTCGAGCATCATCAAGGTATTGCTGAAGGAAAATTCATCGGAATTCAAAATGATGGCGCAGTTACGTTACAAATCGCTGATGAAAGCCATACTTTTTATCAGGGCCGCTTACGCCGTCAGCAGTAAAAAATCAGGGTTGTGCTATGAGAGAGTTATGGTTAGATATTGGCAATACACGCCTGAAATACTGGATTACTGAAGATCAACAGGTGATTGAACATGCAGCCGAGTTGCATTTACAGTCACCGTCTGACTTGCTGTTAGGTCTGATTCAGCACTTTAAAAGTTTAGATTTATCCCGGGTTGGCGTATCTTCGGTTCAGGATAAAAAAAATAATGATCGTATTTATAAAATTTTAAGGTTCCTGAATATTCCTGTAACTTTTGCCAAAGTTCATGCTGAATATGCTGGCCTTGAATGTGCCTATGATGTCACGCAGCTCGGTATTGACCGCTGGCTGCAGGTTCTTGCCGTAGCCCGGCCAAAACAGGACTTATGTATCATCAGCTGTGGAACAGCACTGACTATTGATCTGACACACGGTCATCAGCATTTAGGTGGATATATTTTGCCGAACCTCTATCTGCAACGTGATGCATTGATTCAGCACACTAAAGGAATTCGTATTCCTGAAGCAGCTTTTGATGACTTGAGCCCTGGCCGTAATACACTCGATGCAGTACACCATGGAATATTATTAGGCCTCCTCAGTACTATCAAGCATGTCTTGCTACAGTCCCCCCGTCAGTTAATTCTGACTGGAGGCGATGCACCACTGTTTGCCCGCTTCCTTGAGCAGTATCAACCTGAAGTTGAAACTGATTTACTGCTCAAGGGGCTACAACGTTATATTCATTATTATTCAGTCAGCACATAAGGTTCAATCGCCTGCCACACCTCCGGCAGCTCGGTACAGCCTTCAGAGTCAATAAAGTGCCCTTGATGCTTAGCCTGGATAACTTCAGCATCCAGGCTTTTAGCCTGTTCCAAGCTAAATTTTGGTGGTACACGGTCATCACCCTCTGAATAGATCACAACCCGATGCTCTATCTGCTGCTTTAATAGTTCCAGGTCAATTTTGCAGGCATCAATAAAAGGGTCAACCTCTTCAAGACGCCCTAAACGACCGTTAAAGCCTGCCACCAGTACCAATTGTTTGATCTTCTGGTTCTTTAATTGATGTGATAAGTAATGCAAGGTGGCAATACAGCCCAGACTGTGACCAATAAAGATACTGTTTTCATTAATCTCTTTAATTTGCTCAGCCATTTGCTGATCCCAGTCTTGCAGTTTAGGAGTTGTTGAAGGGTCCAGACGTAGTACCTGCAAACTGACATTTTGCTGTTTGGCATATTGTTGAATCCAGGGGAACCAGTTCTGTTCAGGGCCAGCGGTATAACCATGAACTACAATAACCTGTGTCATTTTTCTTCTCACTTTTGACGATGAATGCCTTGAGTGTGCCGTAAACTATGACTGATTCGGGTAAGCAAATGTTGGGTTTTCTTAACCTTAAAATATCTAAATTCTTAAGCTTGAAAATAAAAAAGAGCGCTTAGTGCGCTCTGTTTTTAAATACGATTAAGGCTTTTTCTGCGGGTCGTTTCCGCCAAAAAGCGGGCCTGCGCCACCACCGCCACCAAACTGTTTTTGCAGATTGCCAAGTGAACGCATCATCTTGCTCATACCTGCGGGATTGGAGAACTTTTTCATCATTTTTGCCATCTGAGCATGCTGTTTAATCAGTTTATTGACTTCGGCGACGTCCATACCACAACCAGCAGCAATACGTTTTTTACGGCTCGGATTAATCAGGTCAGGATTACGGCGCTCTTTTACAGTCATAGACTGAATGATAGCTTCCATTTTCTTGACCTGCTTTTCAGGATTAGCCTGCTCTAGCGCCTGCTGAATTCCTGAGTTGCTCATACCTGGCAACTTGTCCAGAAAACCCATCATGCCGCCCATTTTGCTCATCTGTTCGAATTGCATCAGCATATCTTCAAAGTTAAAACTGCCACCTTTTTGCAGTTTCTTCGCCATTTTTTCGGCTTTTTCTTTGTCGATCTTACGTTCAACTTCTTCGACCAGTGACAGAACATCACCCATACCCAGAATACGCTGTGCAACACGTTCCGGATGGAAAGGTTCCAGGGCATCAAGTTTCTCACCCATCCCCAGAAATTTGATTGGCTTGCCGGTAATAGCACGCACTGACAATGCCGCACCACCGCGTGCATCACCATCAGTTTTGGTCAGGATCACGCCAGTCAAAGGCAAGGCATCATTGAACGCCTTGGCAGTATTTGCAGCATCCTGACCAGTCATGGCATCTACCACGAACAGGGTTTCAGTTGGCTGAATGGCAGCATGGAGTGCTTTAATTTCACCCATCATGTCATCATCAATATGCAGACGGCCTGCAGTATCGACAATCAGCACATCAGCAAACTTGATCTTGGCCTGTTCTATGGCACGATTCGCAATAACAATCGGATCTTCATCAGCACTTGACTCAATGAATTCCGCACCGACTTCATTCGCAACGGTCTGAAGCTGTTTAATGGCTGCCGGGCGGTAAATATCGGCAGAAACCATTGCTACTTTTTTCTTTTGACGTTCTTTTAAAAAGCGAGCCAATTTTGCAGCAGTTGTCGTTTTACCAGCGCCCTGCAAACCTGCAAGTAGTACTATAACCGGAGGCTTTGCAGCTAAGTCAAGACTTTCATTAGCCTCTCCCATCATTTTGGTCAGTTCGTCATAGACGATCTTGACAAAAGCCTGCCCAGGAGAAAGTTGGCTCATAACTTCCTGACCCAATGCCTGTTCCTTAACTTTCGCAATAAATTCACGAGTTACAGGTAACGCAACATCGGCTTCAAGAAGCGCCATACGTACTTCGCGTAACGTATCTTTAATATTGTCTTCGGTCAGTTGCCCTGAGCCAGTAACATTTCTTAAACTCTGCGTGAGTCGTTCTGTTAAGGTATCAAACATTGCAAAATCCGCTTAAAATGGCCAGTTGCAAAAAATCTTTCCTAAAAATAGAAAATTTATGCATAGAATGCTATAGGATACTGTAGTTCGCGTAGAATTTATATCTTATAACTTCAATATTCATAGTCCGAGAAAAGGTTTGACATGCTCAGTCTCCCCTTGGTTTTTACGATCTTAGCATTAATCGCTTATACCACATCATTCTGGTATTTGTTTGTTAATTTAATGTCTAAACATCAACCAAACCATGGGCTCATCGGCATTATGCTGGGCTTAGGACTTTTTCTGCATGCAGCAGTATTGTATAGCGATATGCTTACACCAGCGGGCATTAATTATGATGTTTTCAACCTGATGTCTTTCACCTCAGGACTGATGCTGCTGTTGAGCCTGCTGTTTAGTACTTACCGACCGGTATTGGCCTTAAACCTGTTAGGTATACCTGTAGCGGCGACCGGTCTGGTCATGGGATTCGCTTTTAGCCGTCCGACCCAGATTATTGAGCAGCGGGATTTAGGTTTAGACCTGCACATTATCTTATCATTATCTGCATACGCGGTTCTGCTGATGGCAACTATTCATGCGGTGCTGCTCTGGTTCCAGAACCGTGAACTTAAAAACAAACAGAAACGCCGGATTTGGGTGAATTTATTGCCTTCTGTTCAGGCAATGGAATCCCTGCTATTTGACCTGATTATTACCGGCTTTATTTTACTTACGATTGCCTTGGGTCTGGGTTTCTTTACTGTTGATAACTTCTTCGCCCAGCATCTGGCTCATAAAACGGCTTTTAGTATCATTTCCTGGTTTATTTATGGTGCCCTTTTACTTGGGCATTACAAATTCGGCTGGCGTGGTCAAAAGGCGATTCGCTTTACATTAGTCGGTTTTCTTTTGCTGGCTATTGGCTTCATTGGCAGTAAATTTATTTTAGAAATGATATTAGGCCGTTAAATAAAATTGAGTATTTCTTGAATCTCAGTTTTACGTCAGCTTCTTATTTTAATACTGGATGTACACGACCAATACGCAAGGCTAATGGCCATTTAACCAGTTTGGTCTGTTGAGGATTGCCCCACATTGCCACTAATTCGGCTTGAAGTGACTTTAAGGGATCAATACCCAAGCTCTGTCTGGCTTGTTTTAATGCAGACCATGTACTGATATACCCGAGAAGCTGTTCCAGATTCCACATCATGTGCATGTTCAGAGCAGGTGTTTCAACTGGTTGAAATGGAAAAGCCAAGTTCTGGTATTCATCTTCTACATGGCGCCGTTCAGGAGGCCAATAAGGCATGATGGTGTCGTAGTAAAAATGTTGAATAGGTGCATTTACCTCTCCGTCTACATGTAACACACCATAACTTATCAGAGCGATTATGGCATCTGGACGTGCAACCCGTCTCACCTCTTCATAAAAACTTTCCAGTTTAAGCCAGTGCGCGGCTTGCGCGACCGTGATCAGATCTACACTTTCTCCGGGTAGTCCACTATTATCTGCCAAGGCAGTTTTATAGTTTATCCGTTGATGTGGCTGAGCCTTGGCAATCTGCTCTGTACTGGCATCTGTCGCAACCACCTCATCAAAATACTCGGCAAGCAAGACCGAAAGTTGGCCTGTACCGCAGCCACAATCCAATGCACGCGCACAAGATGGAGCAAGCTCGGCCAGCATTTTGGCTAATATATGGGGGTAATTCGGCCGGTACAATGCATACTGTCTTGAGTCTTTTGAAAAATGGTCCTTAAACTGTCGGTTTTCCATGGGAACCCATCCTGCCTGAATTTGAATAAAACCTTGTACAATGCAAAGCCTATCCTGTTGCTATCTATTAAAATAGTTAAAATACAAAGTAGTTTGGTAGATTAATTGATCCTCATAACTTAGTTTAATTCTATTAAAGCTTATTTTATCTCGATTCTGGACATCCCACTTAAAAATGCGTATAACGCTGTTTTTTCATTGTCCAGGTAAGACACTGTGAAACTTGTTCTTGCGCCTATGGAAGGCTTAACTGATCCGATTATGCGGGATGTACTCACACATGTGGGGAGCTTTGACTGGTGTGTGACCGAGTTTATTCGTGTTACGGACTCTGTTCTGCCCGACCATATCTATTACAGTTATTGTCCTGAATTAAAAACTGAAGGTAAAACAGCCGCAGGTACTCCGGTTCATGTCCAGTTTTTAGGCAATAATCCTGAAATGCTGGCGGCAAATGCGGTACGCGCTGCTACACTAGGTGCTCCCGCAATCGATATGAATTTTGGCTGCCCGGCAAAAACTGTAAACCGCCATCGTGGTGGTTCTGTACTCCTAGATGAACCAGAAGTTGTATACGAGCTAGTAAAAGCTGTACGTGATGCAGTCCCGGCCCATATTCCAGTTTCGGCTAAAATGCGCTTAGGCTATATGGACCGTAACTTTATGTTGGACAATGCGCATGCTATTGAAGATGCAGGCGCATCTTGGGTGACAGTTCATGCCCGTACCAAAGCTGATGGTTATACTCCGCCTGCGTTCTGGGACCAGCTGCAACCCATTCGTGAAGCCCTGAAGATTAATGTAATTGCTAATGGCGAAATCTGGAACAACACTGATGCACGTCAATGCCAGCTAGAATCTGGCTGTGAAGATTTGATGATTGGACGTGGTGCCGTTACCACCCCTGATTTAACCCAATGCATCCGCAATAACTCAGATGAACCTCTGCTTTGCTGGCAAGACCTGTTAGCTTTACAGATACGCTTTATCAATGGTCCATCCAAAACTGAAATCGGTATGGTTGGCCGTTATAAACAGTGGTTAGGCATGATGTCAAAACATTATCCAGAAGCAAAAATGCTGTGGAATGAAATCAAACGTCTGAAAAAAATTGACGAAATTAATGAAAAGATCACAATACAGTTGGCCAGTCCGTAAAATTAAAATATGATAGACTGGCCATACCGTTACTTAACTTGTGAAACAAAAGTAGGTAACTGCCAGGCTCCACCTGCAAAACCTTTGCATTGACCAGTGGTTGCATTGTAACTTTCTACAAAACCGTTACTGGTCCAGACCCACTCCTGCCGGCTCCAGCAGTCTCCCAAGCCACGCCCTTTATGATGGGCAAAAATTTCACCCTCACTAAAACTTGAACCCTGTGTAGTTGCCAGATGCTTGACCTGTTTAAGTTGAGGGTCCATCACCCAGTAACCTGAACCGGCATTATAGGCACCACGCCAGCACGGACTTTCAACTACAACATTCTGCTTGTCTAATGGATAGACCGTTATCTGGTCATGATCAGGATAATTTGCTTCAAATAAAATTGGACAGCCTTCCCGGTCTGCTGTTTTTTTAAATTTAGTAATTAGTGCCTTGGCTTGCGGGCTATTTAAGGCGAAATGTCGTGCTGTGCCCGGCCGGTAGGTTTTAGTAAGTACTGGCATAGACTGGGCCTTGATTACTTTATCTTGGCTGACATTTCCAAAACGAATCAGAGCAGATGCAGTATCTACCCGGTTCTGAAAGGCATCCATTTTAAGTAATACTGCGGTTGCGCCCTGATCAGACAGTTGCCACTGCTCCTTACCCAAACTAAAGACAATCTGGCTACTGCCCTTTAAAGCGGTTAAAAGATGCTGGGTCTGCTGTTTAGAGAGCGTACCACGCGCATTGTCTCTTTTTAGTATAATACTGCCCAGCGGGCGACCATTAATATATAAACTAAGATAAGGAGTACCTTTAATCTGTTCCAGAAATTTTTCGTCTTCATGACTAATCTGGACCTGAGCCAGCACTGCGGTATCTGGCCCAGCCTTACGTGTCAACAAAACAGATACCGGATGGGAGATGTTTTCTTCAGTCTGATAACCGGCAGCACGACAGGTACCTGTATTTTCACAGGCGAGTGACCAGTCTTTATATTCAAAGGCCAAACTGGCAGAGGTACCGGCCAGACATAATGTAGGCCACATTAAAATAGCGCCGAGACCAAATACTGTTTTCATACTGGCTTCCTGTACTTATTTTATTGTCCCTGATATTGAATTGCATCTGCCCAGATGCCTAGTTTGAAATTGTAAATAAAAAGAAATAATTATAGTTTTTTTAAAGTTTTTTATTTACTGAGGCAGTTTAATGGCCGTAATTTTCCAGCTCCACCCACTACGACTCAAGATAAAGCTGGTATACCTATTAGCTGCAGGTACCTGAACTCTAAACCTGTTTATGCTCAAATACCCAGCCTTGTAATTTAAAGCTGTTTGTGAAGAAGATGCTGAAGCAACAGATGCCCCAGATAAGAATGAGGCAGCAGCTTTTTTAGGTTCAGGCAGATGATAAACAACTGATGAGCGTTCATACCGGGTGAGCCGGATTACTTCTGAGAACTCTTTCCCTTGTAGTAACAGTGCGACACCATATGGATTAACCAGAGTTTCTACCAGGTAGCCAGTTAAGCTGATTGTAAGCTGCGCACCAAATTGCTCAAACGGATTAGAGCGTTGCTCAAAACCCATTTTTTGCTCTAAGTATTGGCTTAGCTGACTTTTTAAGCTTTGCCGCACAGCGGGATAATAGATATAGGCTGAAAGTTTGCCAGGCTGATTCTCCTCAACTGCCTGCTTAACCTGATAAAGTACCCAATAAGGTGATGCAAACCACCAACCGGCAATCAATAATACCAATAATCCACTGAATACTTTCAGAATTTTCATATAACCTTTATACCATTTTATCTAAACTGGTGATGTTTATTTATTGCATCATTGGTTTCAGTTTTAGTCTTCTTTCAGCTATTCAGTTTTTATCTTAAAATCTCTGTGCCTTAGTTAATTCTTACTTTTTATTGAGCATACATTATAGTAGCAAAGGCATCACGCACATGCTGATTAATATAAGCTGTGAGTCCTTTACCACTGACTGCAAGCTGCTTCATCTTTTCGACATGATGTTCGCCCGCACTAATATAGGTATAGACATATTGTTTGGCTGATCCTTTAAACTGCACCATGATATAGTCCGAACCAATATAATAAAATTCAATATGGGATTTACCGCTAACGTCTTTATATGCTTCCAAGATCAGGCCCACCTGTCTCTTAACACAGTCGCCCTATTCTATCCTGCAAGGCGAGCAACTGATTTTTTAATTTACGTTGTATTAGTTTAATCTTTCAGCCCTACCGCTTTGTATAATTTTGATCAACGGGCAAACGCTGAAAAGCAACCTGAATACTTCATGTATTTAAATAATGGCTAATAAGTTCAGCTGCCATAAAATTAGGCTTCCCATGATAAAAGATACTTATAATTATTTTTCAGGCTCACATTGTACCGGCATTGCGAAACCCTCACCCTGAATAAATCCAGTCTGGTTATTTTCATTTATTGCCAGAATAAAATTGGCTGCAATATCTTTTTGTCCCTCCATTGCCAATTCATTCGCTGAGGCTAAAAGATGCTGCCGGTCATATAAAATTTTTGCTTGTCCTGACCAACAAGCGCTATAGGCACAAACCTTTAACTCACCAGCTTGCTGCAGCTGGATATACATCGGCGTAAAATTTTCCTGATTTATTTCACAGCCACGCGCACCACAATAGATTTCGAAATCATGATTTTTGCAGCTCCAGTTGGCTGCATAAATCAAAGGGCTAGCCAACAGCAGGCTTAAAAATAAAGTACGAATCATGACCGATTAAATCTAGAAAATTTATCGGCCAAAATAGCGTACTTAATATCAGGAACAAAATACTTTTATTTACAATCTTGAGGTCAGATCAAAATTTTATCAGGATGAAATATTAGGACTTTCTTCTTCATCTTCATAGATATAAGACATGCAACCCCAACCATCATATTCGCCGTCAAATTCTCCAGCAATTTTAGTAAACCATTCTTCTAGGTCCACAATATCTTCATGTTCAGGAATCATATTAATATGAATATTTACTATCCATAAGTTTGCCCCGTCAGTCTGCTCGTCTTCCTGAAACATGGAAACTTTTTGTTCCTGCTGCAGTAAATGTAGCGCGCACTTTTCTGCCAGTTCCTGAGTTTTAAAAACAATAGAAAATTCGACCTCATGCAGGTCGCTCAAGTCATTGCCATCTTCATACATTTGCCAAAGTACATCGCCATTTTCATCGTCAGGAAATTGCTGATAGTCACGAGTCATGAGATTATCCTTGTTATGCTTGTGGTCATTATAAATAAATCATCATTATTCAATATCAGCACAAAGATTAATCTATTTTAATTTCACATGACCAGCTTAATTCTGTTTCTAATTAATTCATGATGATTTTAAATATAAAGTTTATAACCAGGCATCTGGTTTAAGAACTAGCCTGTTTTATATTTAAATTAATTTATATAGCTAATATACCAGTTTAAAGATCACCTGCGATTAAAACGGGATAGCCATATTAATTTCAATCAAATCTTTGCTTAGCGGTTGCTGGAAAGCCAGGTAACTGGCATGCAATGCCATTCGCTTTAAGTAAAAACCACCAGGTTCAGGGTGATATAGCTTATCTCCCATAATAGGATGTCCAATATATTGCATATGTACTCTTAACTGGTGCGAACGACCAGTTATAGGTGTCAGCAATACCCGGCTCATGTCATGCTCCTCATGATATTGAAGCACCTGAAATAAGGTTTTAGCCGATTTTCCCAGTTCAAAATGTACAATTTGCCGCGGACGGTTTTCCCAATCGGTAATTAATGGCACATCAATACTGCCCTGATCGTTAAGCTGGTCCTGTATCAGCGCAACATAGCGCTTGGTTACGGTACGTGCCTGAAACATTTTGCTGATCGCGACTTCTGCATCACGATGTTTGGCAAACATCAGGATACCTGAAGTTGCCATATCCAGCCGATGGGTGATCTTAGCATGCGGATATTTTTCCAACAGACGTAGATATGCGCTGTCCTGATGCTCAGGCAGACGTCCGGGTACAGAAAGTAATCCTGCTGGTTTATCTATAATAATTAAATCATCATCTTCATATATAATAGATAATGGCTGTTGCGGCGGTGCATAGATAAAGGGTTGATTCAAAGCCATGCGGTTATATGAAGAATGAATTAGCCCGAAAAATAACAAGGGATTATACAGCTGTCAATTCTTGATTTATAACAGGTTAATCAGTTGATTTTCTGGTCTAGAATTCAAACTGAAAGGGCAGCTTTATATTTTTGAAAGTATTATTTTGATAGTTCTACTATCTAAAGATTTATTGTAATAACAGAATATTTCAGGTGTCAGGGAAAACTTTACGGTTTACTTCAACTATCATAACTTTGTAAGTGATGATCTTATAGCCTATAAACTTCTGGTTTATAGCGTCCTAAGCCGAATCGAGACCTTTTGGGTAAGTACTGCACTCGCGTTTTGCGCCGCTCACAGCATGCTACTCTTTTCGATCCCTACTACACCTTGAGATCTACTTTAACTAATGCTGGACGGAATTAATTTTCGAAGTTCAGTTAATTTTTATATTTTTTAGAAAAATTTTCTACTAAAAGTAAAATTTTAAGGATTTTTTCTTTTATCTCTCATTTTTTAATATTTTTATTGCAGTAAAGTTTATTTTTACAGAATTATTTTCTTTTAAAGTCAGAAAACTTCTAACTCTATCTTCATCTGATCATTAAATAATTTTATTACTTTAAGTTTCTTTTGTTGAGCTCAGTTAATAGATCTAGCTGAATTTCCTGAATTTTAGCTAACCGGTCCCACTGGTGCATCAGCAGATGATCAAGCTTTTCATGTAAATGCCGGATTTCAAGCTCTGCTTTCAGGTTGACCTGATAATCATTTTGCGAACGTAACCGGTCTTTGGCTTCCTGCCGGTTCTGACTCATCATAATAATAGGCGCCTGCACTGCAGCCAGACACGATAAAATCAGGTTTAGCAAGATAAATGGATAAGGATCTGCCGGACGGTTTATCATTATAACGGTATTGACTAATATCCAGCCTGCCAGAAAAAGTGTAAAGCAGATCAGAAATGCCCAGCTACCACCAAAAGTTGCTATTTTATCGGCCAGCCGTTCACCCAGTGTCCAGTTCTGGTCAAATTCTGATTCTGTGTCTTTTGTAATAAGCTCATGTTCTTGCAGGCTTTGAATAACTTCATACTGAAGACTAGAAACTTCCCCCTGTTCAGACTTTAATAACCCTTGCACGTACTGCATACGATAATGGGTTAAATCAACCTGACAAATATAATCATGAACAGACCATGCTGGAAAATCTTTTGCTATTTCCTGTGTAATATCTTGCCGTACCGTATCTAAAGGAATCAGACTCTTTTCATTAAAATTTCTTTTACAAACCAGACATTTATGTAATTCGTTTTTATCATTCATCCTTATATCCTTTTTTATAGTTCAGTCTGCTTATTTTAATTAATTTAAACGATCAAAATCTTTAATTTTAGATAAATACACAGATGCCTGATTCATCTTATACCAAGTTTCTTTAAATTTTGGTGTATCGTCATCCCGGTTCTTATTTATATTTTCTCTTACTAATTTCCGCTGAGTTAAGTAGTTAATACTGGTTTGACTATTAATATAAGGACCGAAATTATCTGAATTGTCATAGCCCACCAATTGCAGATCATATTCTTTTAGTTGAAAGCGGTAGCGCCAGTAACCATAACGGCCATGGGCATAATGCACATTCAGCAACCCTTGTTCGACAGATAATAGTAATTCCGGCGCATAATATACGCCCCCATCTTCATACTCCGACGAGAAGCATGACAGATTCTGTATGATCTTTTTATATTGACCATTTTCATTTACAAGCACAATTATGCCACGACGATTTCGGTCTAGCTTTCCCTGATACTCATCATTTACCCATTTTGCAGGATCAGTTGCCTTAACTATCAGCACCACATCTGTTTTCCGGTCTTTATTCAAATCTCCTGTTATAACTTCAGTAAGTCTATAACTTCTCGGAATATAAGATTTGTAGCGACTACTGTCTTCTTTCAGCCGGATTTCTTCAGGACTTTTATTTTCAGCCCATATTAATGTTGGAAACGTAACAACCATGAAGAATATAAAAATATAAGGAATCATCAGAATGATACTTCCAAGGTAATAGCTTTTTACAGTATGAACTCGACTGTCTGTAAAATAGAGGAGTGTTTAAAAAGCAAAAAGCCCTATAGAGTAATAGGGCTTTTCTAAAAAACAGGGGTATCTGTTTTATTTATTGCTTAAGCCACCTTATCGTTATATTGGGTGCCGTAGCATTTGGTACACGGGGGTAAACGGTCTGTACCAATTTCTAAGTAAACGCGATGTCCGCATTGAACACAAAAATAGAAACCTGTTCCCGGTTTTGAGCCAGCTGTTACCATCTTTGTTCTCCATGAGTGTTTAGAAAATGGTCTAAGCAGTATAACCCTGTTGTGATGAATGTCTATTGTCCATTTTTGTAAATGATGATGGCAGATGGGCGAAGTAGTATTTCTAAAATGTATTCGCAAAATTAGACTCTAATTTAGGCACTTCAATACTATTTACTGTGAACAGATTTAAAATATCATCTCTGTCCATAAAAATGATCTGACTTCTACGATTAGCGTCTAATTTGTTACCTAACCAATTTCTTGCTGCTTTAGTAATTTCGCCACCAGCAATTATATAAGCATGATCAACCAAGACTCTTTTATTAGTCTCAGGATCAAAGATCTCATGTCCTAACATCATTGTGGTTTGGTTATAAATTTCAGCAATATTATGGTTACCTGATTTAGAAACTCCAGATGAATCTAGCTTCCCTTTTTTAACTTGTATTCCAAAATAAATTATATGTTGCGTAGGTAAAGTATATTTCATCCATATGTCTTTACCGTACTCCAAAGCTTTATCCTTATGACCTGCAACAGTGATCCGTTGGAATCCTATAGTTCTAAATAAGGGGAGTAAAATATTTTCAATAAGCTGGTCTTCGGAACATTTATTTAAGTAATCTGCTAGGTGCTCTCTTTTTTTTATTTCTGCTTCTGAAAATACTCTATTTGGATTTTCATTAGGTTTTATTGTTTGATTCGTAATTATATTTTTAATATAAAGATTATTATCTTCTCCATAATAAGCTTCATAACCTTCTCGACTTAAAGGCTTATTAAGTTCAATCAATGCATTAATCCTATATGGATCATCTTCTGTAGCCTCAGATTTATGCATTAATACCCTTAAAACATTTATAAATTTTTCAGGTAAGCAGTTTTGCAGGCATGGTTCTTGTAATAGCTCATTCAATCGTTCAGCTGTCCAATACCATCGAGTAGAACCATCATGCTTAAATGGTAAATCACATTCCTCAAAAAATTCAGTAATAAACATACTACTCTTGTATTTAAAATAGTTTTTATCACCAATAATACATTCAGCTAGTGCGCGTAAATTTCGATCCTTGAATTTTATAAAACTTAGTTTTTAAATTATTTAACGACAATTTAGATTATTATTTAACCAATTTCAATAAAATAAAATCTCCCCTAACCCCTCTTTAAAAAGAGGGGAACTCCCTCCTTTTTCAAAGGAGGGTTGGGGAGGATTTTAAATTAAGCCACATTCCCTTCCAAAAAATCCTGTGCAAAGCGCTGTAACACCCCACCCGCTTCATACACATGTACTTCTTCTTCGGTATCCAGACGGCAGGTCACAGGCACTTCAATCGTCTGTTCTTTACCATCATCTGTGGCACGTTCAATCACAAGCATCAAAGTCGAACGTGGTGCAATATTCCCAATCACACTATACAGCTCAGTACCATCCAGTTTTAATGTTTTACGATCTGTACCCGGCTTAAATTCAAGCGGCAACACGCCCATACCAACCAGATTGGTCCGGTGAATACGCTCAAAACCTTCAGCCACAATTGCTTCAACTCCCGCCAGACGTACACCTTTGGCAGCCCAGTCACGACTTGAACCCTGGCCATAATCCTTACCCGCAATAATGATCAGCGGCTGCTTGCGGTTCATGTAGGTTTCAATCGCCTCCCACATGCGCATCACCTCACCTTCAGGCTCCACACGCGCTTTTGAACCCTGCTTAATGGTACCGTCAGAACGTACCACCATTTCGTTATACAGTTTCGGATTCGCCAGGGTGGCACGCTGTGCAGTCAGGTGATCCCCACGATGCGTCGCGTAAGAGTTAAAGTCTTCCTCGGGCACACCCATTTTTGCCAGGTATTCACCCGCTGCCGAATCACGTACAATCGCATTTGATGGAGATAAATGATCGGTAGTGATGTTATCGCCAAGGATTGCTAAAGGACGCATATTTGCAAGGGTACGCGGTGCAGCCAACGCTCCTTCCCAATATGGTGGACGGCGAATATAGGTACTTTGCGGCCGCCAGTTATATAGCGGGCTTATTGCCTGCTCGGATCGGTCCAGATTGAACATAGGGATATAAACCTGCTGAAACTGCTCCGGTTTTACACTACGTGCCACCAGTTCATCAATTTCCTCATCAGAAGGCCAGATATCTTTCAGATAAATCAGGTTTCCTGCCTGATCATGACCCAGCACATCATTTTCAATATCAAAGCGGATAGTCCCAGCAATTGCATAGGCAATGACTAATGGCGGTGAAGCCAGAAATGCCTGTTTAGCATAAGGGTGAATCCGGCCATCGAAATTACGGTTACCAGAAAGTACAGCTGTGGCATACAGGTCACGGTCAATAATTTCCTGCTGGATTGCTGGATCTAACGCGCCTGACATACCGTTACAGGTGGTACAGGCATAAGCTACGATACCAAAACCGAGTTTTTCCAGATCTTCAAGCACCCCTGCTTCTTCAAGATATAATGCTGCCGCCTTTGAGCCGGGGGCAAATGAAGATTTCACCCAAGGCTTACGGGTTAGACCCAATTCATTGGCTTTACGTGCCAGCAAACCGGCAGCTACTGTATTTCGCGGGTTCGACGTGTTGGTGCATGAAGTAATGGCAGCAATAATAACCGCCCCATCCGGCATTAAACCGTCATCACGCTGTTCAACTACCCCGGCAATTCCTTTTGCTTTTAAGTCACTGGTAGAAACCCGCGCATGCGGATTAGACGGCCCGGCGATGTTACGGGTTACCTGAGACAGATCAAAACGTAATACTTTTGGATAAACTGCTTCTTTCATCTGCTCGGCCCAGAGCCCGATCTGTCTGGCATACTGCTCAACCAGTTGTACCTGCTCCGGTTCACGACCTGTGAGGCGCAGATAGTCGATAGTATTCTGGTCAATATAGAACATTGCTGCAGTGGCGCCATATTCCGGCGTCATATTGGAAATCGTGGCACGGTCACCGACTGACATGCTATCAGCACCTTCTCCAAAAAACTCCAGATAGGCACCTACTACACGCTCCTTACGCAGAAATTCAGTTAAAGCCAGCACAATATCAGTCGCAGTAATGCCAGGCTGACGCTGTCCAACCAGTTCTACACCAATGATATCCGGCAGACGCATCCATGAGGCACGGCCAAGCATCACGTTTTCAGCTTCCAAGCCACCCACCCCAATCGAAATTACGCCCAGCGCATCGGTATGGGGGGTATGCGAATCTGTTCCGACGCAGGTATCTGGAAATGCAACACCATCTCTGACCTGAACCACTGGTGAAATTTTTTCAAGATTAATCTGGTGCATAATGCCGTTTCCGGCAGGAATGACATCAACGTTTTTAAATGCAGTTTTAGTCCAGTTAATAAAATGAAACCGGTCTTCATTACGGCGGCCTTAAATAGCGCGATTTTTTTCAAAAGCATCCGGGTCAAAACGGCCATATTCTACAGCCAGCGAATGATCAACAATCAGCTGGGTCGGTACCACCGGATTAACTTTGGCCGGATCACCGCCCTGTTCAGCAATTGCATCACGCAGGCCTGCCAGATCAACCAAGGCAGTCTGGCCTAAAATGTCATGACAAACCACACGTGCCGGATACCATGGAAAGTCACGAGTCTGGCGGCGCTCAATCAGTTGCTGTAAAGATTCGGTTAATATTTCTGGTTCACAGCGGCGCACCAGTTGTTCAGCAAGTACTTTGGAAGTATAGGGAAGCTGGTCATAAGCGCCTGGCTGAATATCTTCGACGGCTTGACGCACATCAAAGTATTCAAGCTGGGTATCTGGCAACGTTTTGCGGTATTGGTTATTCATACGTACTTGCCTCTGCATCTTTTTGCTTTATTTCATCTTTTTGTGTTGATTTCACTTTCCGTGCATTGGCATTGTACGCTGTTCAAAACCCATTTCCCAAATCTTATATATTTCAAATACCTATATATAAAAATACCGGTTTTTGAAATATTTGGTTACCTTTAAATGGGCTTTTCTAGCAAAAAGCTGCTTTTTTATTAAAAATCAGGGAAAATACAACTCATTCTTTAGTATTAAATTGCAAGATTGAGACTGATAACATGACTAGTTTGGCTTTTCTCTGTTTTAGCTTAAAAGGTGTCGATGCACAAAAATTCTTGCAGGGCCAAGTCACGGCAGATGTAGAGCGACTGGACAGTAACTACCGTTATACTGCTATTTGTGACTTAAAAGGCCGTATTCATTTTGGCTTATGGTTAAGTCGGCAAGATGCTGAAAATTTCAGTATTGTGGTGACTCAGGACCAGTCTGAAGAATTTGCCAAGCATATCCGCAAATATGGTGCATTCTCTAAAATGGCATTTGAAGAGAGTGGTGCCATTTCTCCAAGCATGGATAATGCTCTCACCAGATTTAGTAGTGAAGATACGGATTTAAATGCCTGGCAATTGCAGGCAATTGAACAGGGCCAAGCCTGGATCACCAGCTTGACTGAGCATGAATTCCAGCCTCAGGAACTACGCCTGCATCAGCGTGGTGGTGTGCATTATGACAAGGGGTGTTATCTGGGTCAGGAAATCGTCGCTCGGCTATGGTTCAAGGCAAAACCGAAGCACTGGCTACATTTGGTACAAGGTTCAGGTACTGCCCCTGCTCCGGCGACTCTACTGCATGATGATGTAGAAGTGGTTAATAGTATCGCTGTTGAAAATGGCTATAAGGCATTAGTAGTCGCTAAACCGGTAGCACTTGATACGCTTGGATTAACCTTATTGGAATTGCCAGAATCGCTTAGAGGCGATGTGGCACGGCCAAAATAAAGCTGTGTTTGAAATTATGGGTAGTAAATATGACCTCCAGTAAATCTGGAGGTTTTTTATCAATCAGTCTATATTTTTTAAAACTCATTCTTTCAACCCTATTGTTCTGGAAAAAACCAGGTTTAACCAAATTTTTAATATAAAAATCAAACAACTATAAATATTTTTTATCTCTGAAGCAGGTTAAGATATAAAAACTATTTCAATAGTTTTAGAGCTTTCATTAAAAATTATTACCTAATACATTCTTTTATTTTTTAATCAGAATTTAAAGAAAGACCGGCATAGTCATAGCTGTAGCCTGATTAATCTTGCAAGATTTTTGGTGTCCCATATTTACATTCATATAATTCAGCTTATGATTTATGTTGAATGAATCACAGTTATTCCACATAAATGGAATTATGTGTAGAAAGAAGAGGAAAAAAATGAAAAAAATTCTGCTCGCCAGCCTGATTGCAGTCACCAGCACGTTTAGCATGGCTGCACCAAGTAGTGATAAAAATCCGGCTTTTGAACAAATTGAACAGCTAATTAAAGCAAATGATTACACCACCGCTTATCAACAGTTGCAAAAGCTGGCTCAAGAAGGTAATCCGCAAGCGTTGTATAATCTGGGTTACCTGACCCAGGTGGGAAAAGGCGTAACTAAAAATGAGCAGCAGGCCTTAAAATACTACCAGCAGGCCTCAGAGAAAGGCTATGTAGTGGCCGATTATGTACTTGCCAATAACTACGTGACTGGTGGACTGGGCCTGCCTAAAGATGAGAAGAAAGCCAGAGAGTATCTGGAAAAAGCCTCAAATGCGGGCTTTGATGATGCAACTGTCCAGCTTGCAGTGGCGCTATTTTCAGAAAATAAGCCAGCATCTGACCAACAGGCATTAAAGCGACTTGATCCGCTTATCAAGAAAAACAGTATGCCGGCAATTCATACCAAGGCACTTTATGACATTAGTACGGGGATCAAGAACAAGCAGGAAACCAAGGTTAATCAGGGGCTCCAAAGTATTCAGAATCTGGCCAAAAAAGGTTATATACCAGCCTTGATGGCAGTGGGTAATATGCTTGCCAATGGAACCATTGTGCAGCAGAATCTGCCTGAGGCACAGAAAATTTTTAGTGCACTGGCCCAGCAGAATGTTCCACGCGCTAAAGAATCACTGGATACCGTTAATAAAATGATGACTGATCAGAATAAAGCCAAGAAAAGCTAAAGATTGAATATAAAACCCCGCCAGATGACGGGGTTTTTTATAATTTATTTTTCTGCTTTAAAAGGATGGAACAACTCTTTTAAACCATGCGGTTGACTCCGTAGATACTGCGGTGCGATCGAAATATTTTCACCAAGTTTTGCAGCTGCATGCCAAGGCCAGCGTGGGTCATATAGCATAGCACGGGCTAAACCAATTGCATCTGCCTGACCTTTTTGGAGGATTTCTTCGGCCTGTTCGGGCTCGGTAATCAGTCCGACTGCGATAACAGGAATGCTTACACCCTGTTTAATTTTCTCTGCGAAAGGCACCTGATAATTTGGCCCGACTTCAATACGCTGCATTTCATGCAGTCCGCCTGATGAAACATGGATGTAAACCGCTCCCAGCATCTGTAGGGCTTTTGATAGGCCGGCACTACATTCTACATTCCAGCCTCCCTGCTCATCCATCCAGTCAGTAGCCGAAAGACGCACCCCGACCGGGAAGCCTGCTGGTACTGCATCACGGATCGCCTGAAATACTTCCAGTACCATCCGCATACGGTTTTCAAGTGAGCCGCCATATTCATCTGTACGCTGATTGGATAAGGGCGATAAAAACTGATGCAACAGATATCCATGGGCTGCATGGAGTTCAATCAGGTCAAAACCTGCTTCGACTGCACGACGCGCAGCTGCCGCAAAATCTGCCTGTACCTGATGAATCTGATCAAGTGTTAAGACATGTGGTTTCAGGTCAGCTGCGGCAAAACTTAATTCACTGGGTGCCACCGTATTCCAGCCATGTTCATGATCTGGTGCAATCTGGCCTTTGCCTAGCCATGGCTTATCGGTTGATGCCTTACGCCCGGCATGAGCTAACTGAATCGCAAAAGGCATGGGAGATATCTGGCGGACTTTACTAAGCAAAGCCCACATCTGATCGCGTTGCTGATCATTCCATAAGCCCAGATCAGCATAGCTGATTCGACCTTCAGCCTGTACCGCCGTTGCCTCTACAATGCATAAACCGGCACCAGACAGAGCATAATTGGCCCACTGCTGTTCATGCCAGTAAGTCACCTCACCCTGATCAGTGGCTGAATATTGGCACATAGGTGCAATAATAATGCGATTGGCAAGTTCAAAGCTACCAAAATTAATTTTCTCAAACAGCTTGGCCATATATTTCTCCGGTTTTATTATTAAGTGGGCAGAGTGCCTAGACGCTCACTAGCCTACACTGAACCAGCTTTATTTTTATAGTCCAGCCTAAAAAAACCATACAAAATCATGAGTAAGACAGCCTTTAATACAACATACTCTGTACAGGAGTTAATATGAACCAAACCTTAACGGCTCAAACTCGGATGTGCTTTCCAGCAGTAACGCTCCAGCCAGTCTTTGGCCTCTTCAGCATAGTCGATCCCAATACGCGGTGTCTGTACAATTTCAGGCTGCTGAGTTTTCTGTTCTATCCATAGCCCACTTTCCAGTCCGACTTTCTGTCCTTTAAAAGTACGATTAATTCCCATATGCCGGGTCAGTTTCCCTGGACCAGCCATTAACTTGAATTCCTGCCGTGTCTCGGCATCCTCAAAATAGCCGGCCCGCAACATCACACCTTCTGGCACACCTTCAGTCTGGGTAATAATATTAAGCATTTCATACATACCATAGATCAGGTATACATAAATAGTTCCACCTGCTTGGTACATAACTTCGGTACGTGGTGTTTTACGGTTATTATAGGTATGACAGGCTTTATCCTGACAGCCCAGATAAGCTTCTGTTTCTGTAATGATACAGCGCCTGATTTCTCCACTATCTTGGCGCACACATAACCTACACCCAACCAGATCATGCGCAACGTCTGAAGTATCGCGCTGAAACCAGGTTAAAGGTAGAATCTCTGCCATGTGTTCCCTCCTTTTCATATCAATGCCAGCTTGTAAATTATTCATGCAACCCGATATTATTGCTATTGCATAAGAATGAGTCGATCAATGCCTGAATTACCCGAAGTTGAAACCACCAAAAAGAGCCTTGAACCCTTATTACAGCAAAAAGTTATGTCTGTTGAGGTCCGTGAGCCGCGGCTTCGCTGGGCCATTCCTCAAGATATTCAAAAGCTACAAGGCCAGAAGCTCATCAGGTTAAATCGCCGCTCTAAATATATTCTTGCGCAGTTTGAACACGATACCATGTTATGGCACTTAGGCATGTCAGGTTCGTTTCGCTTGTGTGAGCCTGCGACCGAATTACGTAAACATGATCATTTGATTATTAGTTTCGAAAATATACAGCTGCGTTATCATGATCCGCGTCGTTTTGGCTGTATTTTATGGCTGAACCATGAAACACAACATAAATTAATTGATCCATTAGGACCAGAGCCACTATCTGAGACATTTAATACTGAATACCTGGTAAATAAACTCAAAAACAAGCAGGTCGGCATAAAAGTTGCACTCATGGATAATCATGTAGTGGTCGGTGTCGGCAATATTTATGCAACCGAGAGTCTCTTCAATACCAGAATCCATCCAGCTCAACCTGCTTCAAGCTTAAGCTATGAAAAAATTGATCAGTTGGTGATTGAAATTAAAAGGATTTTAAAATTTGCAATTGAACTGGGGGGTTCGACCTTGCGTGATTACAGTAATGCCGCAGGAGAAAATGGCTATTTTCAACAGACTCTGCTGGCATATGGCCGTGAAGGTGAAATGTGCATTAATTGTGAAACGCCTTTGCAGAATATCCGTTTAGGACAGCGTGCAAGTGTTTTTTGCCCTGAATGCCAGCCGCTACGAACAGTAAAATAAACCGGTTCAGCTGTAGGAGAAACTATATGAAAACAGCAATCGTCCGTCATATTTTGGTTAAAGAAAAAACACTGGCTGAACAGTTGAAAAAGAAGCTCCAGAGTGGTGCAGACTTTAATAAACTTGCACAGCAATACTCGACCTGTAACTCAGCTAGACGCGGAGGTGAATTGGGTGAAGTCAAAAAAGGTCAACTGGTGCCGGTAATCGATAAACTGGTTTTTAGTGGTGCTGAACGTGTAATCCATGGTCCGGTAAAAAGCCAGTTTGGCTTCCACTTGCTGGAAATCAAGTTCCGTATGAATTTCTAGCGGTTTTATTCAGCTTTATTTTTTTAAGACTTAAAGTGATGCGTTCGGTCAAAATAAAAAACGGCATTTGTTGTGCCGTTTTTCCATTTATATTTTAAGGTGCCGAGCGATTTTTAAGCTCATCACGGATTTCGCGCAGTAACTGGATATCTTCTGGTGTAGGTGCTGCCTCTTCTTTAGGTGGCGCTTCCTCGTGTTTACGGCGTAAACGGTTAATCATTTTAACCATTAAAAAGACAACCCAAGCCAGTAACAGAAAATTAATTAAGATGGTAAGAAAATTGCCATAGGCAAAGACATTCAGACCTGCTTCCTTAGCCGCTGCAAGATTACTAACATTATTTGGATTATCGCCTAGCACCAGAAACCAGTTAGAGTAATCAACTTCTCCACCTAGAATAAAAGAAATCAGGGGCATAAAAATATCTTTAACCAGAGAGTCAATAATTTTATTAAACGCCCCACCAATAATGACACCAATTGCAAGATCAATCATATTGCCTTTAATAGCAAATTCTTTAAATTCTTGAATAATACTCATTTTATCTCCAGACTCAATTTACCCATGCCCTAATCTTTTTCACATTCTTAATCCTATTTAAAGGGCATTAACCTTTAGGATAATTTAGCGATTTCTTTAAAGATTCCAATTTCTTTTTGTTATTTATATAAAAAAACCGCCAGATTACTGGCGGTTTTTTCAACTTAAACGAGAATTAACTGCGTGAAGCACGTTTACGTTCGTTTTCTGTCAGGAATTTTTTACGAATACGGATTGATTTAGGTGTAACTTCAACCAGTTCATCATCTTCAATAAATTCAAGCGCCTGTTCCAGCGTAAATTTAATAGCTGGAGTCAGTGTTAATGCTTCATCTGTACCAGATGCGCGCATGTTAGTTAACTGTTTTGCTTTAGTCGGGTTGACCACCATGTCGTCTGAACGTGAGTTCATACCAACAATCATACCTTCATAAACTTCAAGCTGTGGTTCAGCAAAAAGACGGCCACGGTCTTGCAGCGAGAACAAAGCAAATGCCAGGCAGGTACCATTTACCATAGAGATCAGCACACCGTTTTGACGTTTAGCTACAGCACCTGCTTTGGCTGGGCCATAGTGCGAGAAGCTAGAAGTCATGATACCTGTACCAGAAGTGATGGTCAGGAATTCAGAACGGAAGCCGATCAGACCACGTGAAGGTACAGTTGCCTCAATACGGATACGGCCTTTACCGTCAACTTCCATATTGGTCAGCTCGCCCTTACGGTTACCCATCTGTTCCATGATTGAACCCTGATGCTGTTCTTCAACATCAAAGGTCACATTTTCATACGGTTCCTGCATTTGACCGTCAACTTCTTTCATGATCACTTGAGGACGGGATACACCCATCTCGAAGCCTTCACGACGCATGTTTTCAATCAGTACAGACAGATGAAGTTCGCCACGACCTGAAACTTTGAAACGGTCCGGGCTGTCTGTATCTTCAACACGTAAAGCAACGTTATGGATCAATTCGCGGTCCAGACGTTCACGGATATTACGTGAAGTCACGAACTTGCCTTCACGGCCAGCAAATGGTGAGTTATTTACCTGGAAAGTCATAGATACGGTTGGTTCATCTACAGACAGTGGCGGTAATGCTTCAACATTTTTCGGATCACAAATAGTGTCAGAGATGTTTAGTGCATCAATACCGGTAATACATACAATGTCACCTGCATTTGCAGAATCAACATCGATACGCTCGAGGCCATGGTAACCCATGATTTTCAGAATACGACCATTACGGGTCTTGCCTTCTTTATCAATCACAGTTACTGGTGTATTGGTTTTAACTGAACCGCGCTGAATACGGCCAACACCGATTACACCAACAAAACTGTTATAGTCAAGTGATGAAATCTGCATTTGGAATGGGCCATCAACATCAACTGCTGGTGGCTCAACGATGTCAACAATAGTTTCAAACAGCGGTGTCATGTCTTCAGCCAGTTCTTCTGGTGAAGGACCAGCAACACCGCGTAAGCCTGAAGCATATACAATCGGGAAGTCTAACTGTTCATCAGTTGCACCCAAGTTGTCGAACAAGTCAAATACCTGATCGATAACCCAGTCTGGACGGGCACTTGGCTTGTCTACTTTGTTAATAATGACGATTGGTTTCAAACCACGTGCAAATGCTTTTTGTGTTACAAAACGGGTTTGTGGCATTGGGCCTTCTTGAGAGTCAACCAGAAGAAGTACACAGTCTACCATCGACATAACACGTTCAACTTCACCACCAAAGTCTGCGTGTCCCGGAGTATCTACGATGTTGATACGGTAAGTGGTATCAGTACGCTTATCTAACCATGTAATCGCTGTATTTTTAGCGAGAATGGTAATACCACGCTCTGATTCAAGCGCATTCGAGTCCATGACACGCTCAATCTCGCCGGCACGATCACCGAGTGCACCTGATTGTTGAAGAAGTTTATCGACAAGAGTGGTTTTCCCGTGGTCAACGTGCGCAATAATTGCGATGTTGCGGAGAGTTTTGATATCTGACATGAAATTCGATACGCCTACAATTTTGAGGGCAAATTATACAAAAAAATGCTACGCATTAGTAGTGACAGTTGATTGACAACTACAATATATTTTGACAAGCGGTGTACTTTAAGGTTTTTAAAGTGTAACAACTCGATTAGAATAGCGCCACCTTGCCACTCCCCTGTTTGTCTCATGTCTGACTTAAACACTTCATCTGATCAAAATGAGCGTCTAGATCTAGTCTACGGCCTTAATGACCGGCCTCGTCCATTAATTGCATTTCTGGCTGCATTACAGCATTTGCTGGCCATCATTGTACCTATTGTTACTCCAGGCCTGCTGATCTGTCTGGCGCTGGGGGTGTCTCGTGAAGATACCAACATGATTTTATCAATGTCTCTGGTCATTTCAGGTATCGCGACATTCTTGCAGTGTAAGAAGGTCGGACCATTTGGTGCTGGACTATTGATTGTACAGGGCACCAGTTTTAATTTTATTGGCCCTATCATTGGGATTGGCTCAGCCATGGTAGCGTCAGGCACGCCGGTAGAAGCGGTTATGGCTGCTATTTTCGGTGTAGTGATTGCAGGCTCATTCATTGAAATGGGGGTATCCCGTATTTTACCTTGGGTAAAAAAACTGATTACGCCTTTAGTAACTGGTATTGTTGTACTGCTCATCGGGTTAACCTTAATTAAAGAAGGTCTGATCTCTATGGGCGGTGGTTATCAGGCAATGGAAAGTAAAACTTTTGCCAGTGCCGATAACCTGATTATGTCTTGTACTGTCCTGGCAATTATTATTTTGCTAAACCGTATGCGAGCAGTCTGGATCAAAAGCTCTGCCATTTTAATTGCTTTAGTTGCCGGTTATATTCTGGCCGGATTTATGGGTTATTTAGACTTCTCTACGCTTGAAGAGGCACCTTTAATCCAGATACCGACACCAATGCACTTTGGCTTAAGCTTCTCATGGAGTTTATTTATTCCGATGGCTTTCATCTATCTGGTCACTTCATTAGAAGCAATTGGTGATATTACTGCAACCAGTAAACTGTCAAATCAGCCAGTAGATGGCGATAGCTGGATGCAACGTATTAAGGGTGGCGTTCTGGTAAATGGTGCCAACTCTTTGCTGGCAGGTTTATTTAATACTTTCCCGAGTTCAGTCTTTGCACAAAATAATGGTGTCATTCAGCTGACTGGTGTGGCTAGCCGTTATGTAGGTTTGTGGATTGCAATTATGCTGATTATCCTGGGTCTGTTCCCTGCCGTTGCCGGGATTATTCAAGCAGTACCACAAGCGGTACTCGGTGGTGCAGTGATGGTGATGTTCGGTGCAGTTGCTGCATCCGGGGTAAATATCCTGTCAGGTATTCAGCTTGACCGTCGTGCCCTGCTGATTATTGCAATTTCTCTGGCACTGGGCTTAGGTGTGGCGCAGGTGCCTCAAATTCTGGAACATTTGCCTGAATTATTTAAAAATATTTTTAGTTCTGGTGTAGCGACAGGTGGTATTGCAGCATTAATTCTTAATATCGTATTACCTGAAACCAAGAAATAATACTTGTTATAGTGATATTGCCCAGCCCAGTCTGGGCATTGTTTTTGATGAGAAATGCCATGGATCCAAGAAGTGAAGTTGTGCTGCGGCAGATTGACCAGCTCTCTGGGCAGGTGCTTTTTATTCATGCACCCAATGATCAGCTATTAAACCAGTTGGGACCGCGGATAGATGCTTCTATCTGGACCTGGAATTTTAGTGATTATCAGGGATTTCAGGCAGCAGGTTTTAACGCCCATTTTGGTGTAGATTTTCCGCAACAACAGTTTAATCAGGTGGTCATATTTGTTCCCAAGTCCAAGGAATTGCTTAACTATGTACTACATAATATTGTCAGCCATTTAGAAATCGGTCAGTCTGTGTTTTTGGTCGGAGAGAAAAAAGGAGGTGTTGAACGTGCAGCCAAGCAGTTACATACTTTTGGGCATCCGGTCAAGCTCGACAGTGCACGTCATTGCCAGTTCTGGCAATTAAAACTGGAACATATAGAACAGCAAAAACCACTAGAGAGCTGGTTAAAAACCTATACTGTCCAGTTAAAAGACCAGCAAATCGAGATTTGTGCCCTTCCGGGCGTTTTTAGCCAGAGTCATCTGGACGTTGGCACCGCTGTATTAATTCCTTATCTGGACCAAGTAAAATCAGGTACACTTGCCGACTTTGGATGCGGGGCTGGTGTTATTGCCTGCTATTTGGCAAAATCCAATCCGGCAAATACTGTATATGCTCTTGATGTCGATGCTTTTGCTTTACGTTCAACAGAACTTACTTTTCAGCGTAATCAGGTTCCAGCATCCCAATTGCGTCTGCAACCTGTGAGCAGTATTGCAGATGCACCTTTTGAGCTTGATGCAATTGTCAGTAATCCGCCTTTTCATCAGGGTATTCATACCCATTATGAGGCCAGCGAAGAACTCTGTAAGACTGCGCCTCAGCATTTAAAGAATGGTGGCGAGCTATGGATTGTTGCAAACCGTTTTTTAAATTATCCCCATTTGATTGAACAGCGTTTTGGTCAATGCACTCTTAAGGCTGATCAACAAGGCTTTAAAGTTTTGTATGCCTGTGCGCGTTAATGTAATAAAGGAATCTCGATGAGCGAAATAAATCAGCCCGCGAAACTCAAGCGCAAGCTGGGAGCTCGCCACTTAAATATGATTGCGATCGGTGGTTCTATTGGCACAGGACTGTTCCTTGCGTCAGGATCAACTATTGCCAATGCCGGTCCTGGTGGTGCGCTGCTGGCTTATGGCCTAATCGGTATCATGATCTATTTTCTGATGACCAGCCTTGGTGAACTGGCCACCCATAATCCAACCTCTGGTGCTTTTTTTACCTATGGCAGCAAATATGTAGAAGATGGGTTTGGTTTTGCCTTGGGCTGGAACTACTGGTACAACTGGGCTATTACTGTCGCATTTGAACTGGTGGCAGTTCAGTTCATTATGAAATTCTGGTTTCCAGATATTCCTGGTTTTTACTGGAGTGCAATCTTTCTGGCCATCATTTTCGGCATCAATGCACTGACCGTTAAAGGATTTGGAGAAAGCGAATTCTGGTTTTCCATGGTCAAAGTAGTAGCCATTATTGCCTTTATCATTATTGGTATCGCCATGATTATAAAAATCATGTTAACGCCGGGAATGATTACTTTTAGCAACTGGACCAAAGGCGAAGCACCATTCGTTGGTGGCTTACAGGCAATGATCGGTGTAGCCATGATTGCTGGTTTTTCATTTCAGGGCACTGAGATGGTCGGAGTAGCTGCAGGGGAATCCAAAGATCCAAAACGCACTATTCCGCTTGCTATTAAACAGATTTTCTGGCGTATCCTGCTGTTTTATATCGTATGTATTTTTATCATTGGCACGTTAGTGAGCTATGATGATCCAAGATTGCTACAAGCAGCTGCCAGTGAAGATATAGCACTTTCACCCTTTACTTTACTTTATGAACAGGCCGGCTTTGCCTTTGCTGCCAGCCTGATGAATGCTGTAATTTTGACTGCCATTCTATCGGCGGGTAACTCGGGTATGTATTCGTCCACTCGTATGTTATTTGATATGGCACGTGAAGGCCGGGCGCCAAAAATATTTTCTAAGCTGGATTTACGTGGCGTTCCAATGAACGCATTATACGCCACCACTGCGATTGCCGCGCTGTGCTTCTTGACGACATTTGTCGGTGAGCAGGAAGTCTTTAACTGGTTACTGAATATGTCGGGCATGTGCGGTTTCATTGTCTGGTTGGGTATTGCGATCTCACATTATCGTTTCCGTAAAGGTTATATCGCGCAAGGCTACAAGCTTGAAGACCTGGCTTATCGAGCAAAATTCTTTCCTTTCGCTCCATGGTTCGCATTTATTTTATGTTCCATTATTATTCTTGGGCAAAATTATGAAGCTGTGACAGGAGGAAAAATTGATTGGATTGGACTGCTATCAACCTATATCAGTATTCCCTTGTTTTTAGTCATCTGGTTTGGTTATAAGCTTAAACATAAAACCAAGTTAGTTTCTTACAAAGAAATGGATGTTAAACCGGGAAACCTTGACTAGTCCCTACCTTCAAGAACTTAACCCTCTTTCTAAATATGAATATACCCAGCTCACTCTATATATGATTGTGCTGGGTATTTTTATTTCTATATTTCTTTATACTTGTAGCGCTCTTGGTTATTTTCATATGACATAAGATGTAACTATGAAAAGCAATTATTGCCTTCTAAATTAGGAAATAAAAATTATTCTACTATATCGCGCCTGCTCTTCTTAAAAAATTCAGATAAATAAGTAGCCTATAAGTTAAGAATAAAAATTAAGGTAAAAATTTTGAACTGACCAGAGATAAACAGTGAGTAATTAAAAGTAAAGATAGATACTGAAAGATGGCTTATTAGAATAAAATTAGTATAAAAAAAAGCAGTTCCGAAGAACTGCTTTTTTTAGTTAAACTCAGATTATTGAGCTTGACCTGGTTGAGCAACAACAGTACGGCTACCAGTAATTGTCGCGAATACACGACGGTTCATAGCACGACCTTCTTTAGTGCTGTTGTCAGCAATTGGTTGATCCCAGGCAAAACCTTGAGCAGTCAAGCGAGATGGATCAATATTGTACTCGTTCACCAGTGAAGATTTCACAGAGTTAGCACGAGCCAGTGACAGACGTTCGTTCAGAGCACGTGGACCAGTGTTATCAGTGTGACCATCGATGCGAGCAGTAGCATTTGGATATTCTACTAACTTCTCAGCAACTTTAGCGATTTCTGGCTTGTACTGATCTTTGATATTTGATTTGTTAGTATCAAAGAACACACGAAGTTCCATATTCAGATCTTCAGTCAGTTCTTGTGGTTGTGGCTCAACAATTGGTGTTGGCTCAACAGGAACAACTTCTACCACAGGAGCAGCAGGTTTCAGGTGACCACCTAAAACAACGTTCAGACCAGCTAAAGCTGTATAGTTCCAGAACTGCTCGTCAAAATGGTAAGTACCACGTGCTTCTGTACGTAGAGACAGGGCATCATTAATACGCCAGAATGCACCAAGACCTGCGTTACCTAGAGTACCTTCTTCATCTAAGCCACGACCAGCACGACCAGCATCAGTGTCAAACTCATATTTATAGTGACCAGCACCTAACAATGCATAAGGCTTGATTTTACTGTCATAGTTTTTAGTGAACAGGTCAGAAGTAACATAGAAGTTACCAGCGATATTTTCGCCTTTATATTCATTGCCTGCAACGCTGGTATCACCTTTGATCTGGCTATATTCAGCTTCAAAACCTAACCATGGAGTAAGTTCAACACCAAGTGCTGCACCAACAAACAGGTCATCATCAAGTTCTACGCTATCAGTCAGGTCGCCATCGTTACCGCCATTGTTGTGCTGGGTATCAAACATTGTGTAACCAAGCATTAATGGGGTAATAGTTACGCCAGCATTTGCAGCAGCAAGAGGAGCAGCAACAAGCATAGCAAGTGCAATACGACTCAATTTCATGGATTATCCTCCAGAGATAACATTGTTGTTCAAGCTCAGCCTAAAATTAACTTTTTGGCTCCTGAGATAAGCTTATATATACCCCAGTATTATTTTTAAGCTACTCACTTTGAATCATACAAACACTTTGTTTTTTTTCCAAGTGCTTGATAATTTTAATCAAGTAAATTATTGACAAAATTACTTACAATTTCCGTTGTAATTCGGTAAATTTTCACTCAATTTATTCTAATGAATAGCTTATCTTTTTCGCTTCTGTTTATTTTAACAGTATTCAAAAGCTAAGCTAATGATCATTTGTTCTGGTTTTGAATGCAATAACTACACACTAATTTACTGTTAAAAAAACAAAAAACTATAATAAACAGGTAATTTTTTAACCATGAAGAAAAATAACAATGGAGTTTCTTTACTGGAACTCGTAGTTTGTATAGCGATTGTGGCAATTTTAGCTTCTTTTGCTATTCCTGCTTACCAAGAGTACCGAGCACAGCAGGAAGCCAAATCACTTCCACACTTATTAAACATGCAGATTATTCAAGCTAAAAATTATGCATTAACTTATCGTAATCAAATAGTTATCTGTTCAAGCCAGAACCTAGAGCAGTGTGAAGATGAGCAATGGAATAAAGGTTTACTCATCTTTATAGATACCAATAATGATAAGGAGCTTAATTCTAATGAAAAAATACTGTCTACAGTAATGCTTGATCTTGAGTATGGTCGACTAGATTGGCGAGGGGCTCTTAATAAACCGCGTTTGTTTTTTAAAGCAGATACCGGGCTACCGCGTGGTTCGAATGGTAGTTTTTTCTATTGTGCCAGCTCATCTGCCAGCCTAAATAAACGTTTAGTACTTAGTCCTATGGGCCACTTACGAGTAGAATCGTTAGCAAGTACTTGCTAAGAACTGTTCAGTCTAATGTTCACTAGTGTTTATTCTTTATTCATTAATTTTTTCTAAATATACTGCTCAAGATCAGTTATTTTTATAATGAAATAGTGGAGATTAGAACAATGGTAAACATCGTGATTCTTAACGGTGCGCGTACTGCGATGGGTGGTTTCCAAGGTTCACTCGCTACAAAGACTGCACCAGAATTGGGTGCAGCAGTAATTAAAGAAGCAGTTTCCCGTGCTGGGCTGCAGGCACACGACGTTGAAGAAGTCATTATGGGCTGCGTGCTTCCAGCAGGTTTAAAACAGGGCCCTGCTCGCCAGGCAATGCGTTTAGCTGGCATTCCAGATAGTACAGGCGCTGTTACTATTAATAAACTCTGTGGGTCAGGGATGAAAGCTGTAATGCAGGCCGCAGATATGATCAAAGCCGGTTCAGCAGACATTGTAGTTGCAGGCGGTATGGAGTCCATGACGAATGCGCCTTACCTTCTGCCAAAAGCCCGTGAAGGTTTTCGCATGGGTCATGGCGAAATCAAAGACCACATGTTTCTTGACGGCCTGGAAGATGCAGAAACTGGACGCCTGATGGGATCTTTTGCTCAGGATATGGCCAATGAGCGCGGTTATACACGTGAACAAATGGATGATTTTGCCATCCGCTCTTTAAAACGTGCTCAAACTGCGATTACTGAAGGTTATTTTAAAGATGAAATCGTCCCTGTAACTATTTCTAGCCGTAAAGGTGAGGCAGTAGTAGATCAGGATGAGCAGCCATTTAATGCCAATATTGATAAAATCCCGTCTTTGCGTCCGGCTTTTGCAAAAGATGGAACAATTACAGCAGCCAATGCCAGCTCAATTTCGGACGGAGCATCTGCGCTTGTTCTCTGCTCGGATGAAACTGCTAAGCAACGTGGTTTACAACCTTTAGCAAAGATTATTGCGAGCGCTTCAAACTCCCAGCACCCTTCTGAATTTACCATTGCGCCGGTAGGTGCAGTAAAAAAAGTTCTAGACAAGGCAGGCTGGACCGCGGCTGATGTCGATTTATGGGAAATTAATGAGGCATTCGCAATGGTTACCATGTGCCCAATCGATGAGTTTGGCCTTGATCCAGAAAAAGTAAATATTCATGGTGGTGCATGTGCTCTTGGTCATCCTGTAGGTTCTACCGGCTCACGTATTATTCTGACACTTATTCATGCCCTGAAACGTACAGGTGGACATAAAGGCATAGCTGCGTTATGTATTGGTGGCGGTGAGGCTACAGCTGTGGCAATTGAAATTCTTTAAAAATAATCAAATAAAAAATCCCGCTATTGCGGGATTTTTTATTTAGAAAAATAAACTTTTAATGAAGACGAATACTTCGAGGAGCAGGTAATTGCATTTCTCTAAATACTTCGGGTTGCTGTAAATACAGCTGATATAAATAGTTTTTAAGATCAAGTAAAAATTTTTCTGGTCGAACCAGAATATTTTGTCCCTCTGGTGTCAGATCTAAAGACAGATGTGTTTCATGTGCCCTCAAATAAGGCAGAACTTTTCCAATTAAATCTTTTAATGTAATTTCATGAATCTTATAGTTTTCCCACTGATCTTTTATTAACAATCTTGCCAGACTTCTACTTTGCCAGGCGGGAAATGCCTGCTGACCTGAAGGCGTTGCGCAGAGTGCCCATCCTTCATGATAAAGCGCAATAATCATACGTTGCGCAATAATATTTTGAATAAATTGCTGATAGTTCTCGAGCACCGAATAAGGTTTCTGCTGATTTTTTGATACAGTTTTACGCTGATAAGGGTTTTTCATAATTATTAGTTATATTAAGAATATTTTTAGATAATCTTAGGGGAACAAATAATGTTTTGCAACTGAAGAGGATATATGGTGGGCGCTGACGGGATNNACCAACTGAGCTAAGCGCCCTGAGAAATAGCATAGCTATTAGAGATAGTAGCATAAGCAGTTATGCATATACACTGATTAATATCTTAATCTCAGGAAATTAGGATACCAAATTTTATAAAATGGCGCAGCGGACGGGGCTCGAACCCGCGACCCCCGGCGTGACAGGCCGGTATTCTAACCAACTGAACTACCGCTGCATCACATTACATTATTTAAAATAATGTAAAAGTCACTAAGTTATGGTGGGCGCTGACGGGAT
>NZ_DJJJ01000063.1:68350-105097 GCF_002434085.1 Acinetobacter sp. UBA6571
ACCAACTGAGCTAAGCGCCCTTTAGGTCTTCATCGTTTGTGAGGTGCATTATAGAGAATCCTCATCTGGTGTCAAACGCTTTTCTATCTGTTTTCATAAAAATACTTTCGAATGATTAAAAAATAGGTAAATTAAAGGAAAAACAATGTTTTTTGTATTTTATTTAAACATGTCTCTAAAAAATTAGAGGTGTTTATACAGACTATTTTTTATTTGTATCTGATAAACATAATGTGACTTATGTATTGTTTAAATCAATTCAAGTGGTGTTTCTGAGAGAAAAACTAAAGCCTGCTCGGGGATTAAATCAAAAAGCTCAATGATTTCTTCATTACGCATACGAATACAGCCATGTGACATCGGAATACCCATCGGCTCAGTATCTGGTGTACCATGAATATAAATATAGCGCTGGAAGGTATCCCGCCCTTCTCCCTGATTAAAACCTGGCTCAAGCCCATGTAACCAGAGTATGCGTGTTAGAATCCAGTCTCTTTGTGGGAACTGGGCAGCCAGTTCAGGACTATAAATCTCATCAGTAAACTGACGTGCAATAAACACTGAATTTTTAGGATGTTCCGCCCCAATTTTTTTTTCTATACGATGCCAACCTCGTGGAGTCTGGCCTGTATTTTCCTGCTCACCTACTCCATTTTTACCAGAAGAAATGGCATAACACTTTTTTAGTTTAGGAAGATGAAGCTTCTGCTGTGCCAGATCAATTAACAGATCTGCCTGATCCAAGGTATAGCTAGACATTTTTTACTCAATTTCTCCCGGTACTTTTTTTTCGATGGACTGTAAAGGTCGATCTTGAGGCTCAGGACGCATCCATAACCAGATGGCCACAACCAGCATAATGCCATCTGTAAAGATTTTGACAAGCAGTGGTGCATTAGTAAATAGCATCATAATACCGCTTATTAACATCATGATACTGGCCAGCCATTTTGCTTTACGCGGAACAGTGCCATTAGCTCTCCAAGCTCTGAGCGTTGACCCATATTTTGGATGATTCAGTAACCAGTTATCCATTTGTGGCCAGCCTTTAGACGCAGCCCATGCAGCAAGTATTAAAAACACTGTCGTTGGCATGCCGGGTAAAATTGCCCCTATCAGTCCAAGTACAATAAAAATCAGTACCAGACTTCGCCAAAACAATGTTCTCATATCTCTTTCCTAATCCCGCAATTGCGCTAGTATAAAGTGTTTTATATGCGCACTATATTTTTATTCTGCGCGTTTTCTTATGATATTTATGGGCGGACTATGTATATGTTTGGTGATCAGCAGGCTTATTTTGAACCATGGTTACAATTTAAGCATCCTGCCATACGTCAGCTGGCTTTTAGTCTAGCCAGTCCGAATATTCTTAAAAGCCTGCCACAAGAACTCATAATTAAGCATCATTTTAATTTGCATAGTGACCATATCTGGCAAAAATATTTCCAAGCCTATTTACCCCGTTTAAAACAGCTTGACCAGCAACCTGAACCACTTGAGCACTTCCTTCGACAGCTTAAAAGTACGCGCCTAGGACTACGTTTTGAAATGCTGATCTGGTTCTGGCTACTTGATCATGCATATCATCCATATCGTTTACTTGGACATAGCATCCAGATTATTGATGGACCAAAAACAATTGGTGAGCTGGATTTTTTAATTCTAAATACCGAAACGGGAAAAACAGAACATTGGGAAGTGGCTTTAAAATATTATCTGGCTGAAAGAGAACCTTCTTTGGCATCGTGGTTTGGTCTTAACCGTAGTGATACCTTATTACGCAAACTAAATCACTTTACGCAGAAACAGTTCCAGTTTGAAGAGGTATCAGGACATCTCATTCAAGAGCGCTACGCTATTCTCAAGGGACAACTTTACTTCCCCTTAAAAAACTGGCCTGACTCTTCTGAGCCCTTTTCAACCTGGATTAATTTATCTCGTAGATTTGGAGGATGGGCTGATTATATTCCCCAGCAAGACTACTATCGTCTACAGCGACAGGAGTGGTTATGTCCGGATCAGGTGCAAAGTTCGGACAGGGCTTTATGGTGGACTCAAGGTTTATATTATTCTGATCATGCATCTCCGCAGTTCTTTATGTACCGTCTACCTCCCTTACTCAAAACCTCTAATAATGTTTAAAAAATGCAATATAAATAAGTGATTTATCTTTTTCTGAAACATTTCATAACGTTTCTACTATCAAAACATAATGTTATTTATTAAGCATATTTTTTAGCCTGAGTGAACATCAAAATAAATCTAACTTGGAGATGATGATGAAAAAAATTTTAGCTGCTTCAATGTTTTTGGCAATTGTACTGACTGGTTGTAACACAGTAAAAGGCTTGGGCGAGGATGTTTCTAGTGCAGGAAGTGCTGTATCAAATACTGCAGAAGATACTAAACAAAAACTTTAATTTTGCTATCAGTTTTTCAAAAAACCTTATCTACGGATAGGGTTTCCTAATTTTATACAGACTAGGTTTGTTCTAATTAAACTCCCTTTCAATTACATATTCCCCTATTATATCGGCAAGTTTTAAAGACATTGATCTCCGGTATGACTTCATCATCAGACACTCTCGACCTTAGCCTGCAACTTTTGCGCCAGCCCTCAGTTACTCCTGTAGACCATAACTGCCAGAATATTATGGCTGAACGTTTATCAAAGGTCGGTTTTCATATAGAAAACATGCGCTTTGAAGACGTAGATAATTTATGGGCCCGTCGTGGTACTAAAGACCCAGTTTTCTGTTTTGCAGGACACACTGATGTGGTGCCCACTGGAAGCCTGGATGCCTGGAATTCTGATCCGTTTATTCCTGAAATACGTGATGGTAAGCTATATGGTCGTGGTAGTGCCGATATGAAAACAGCTCTGGCAGCGATGGTAATCGCTTCAGAACGTTTTGTTGCCAAGTATCCTGATCATAAAGGCTCAATTGCTTTTTTAATTACTTCTGATGAAGAAGGTCCTTCAATAAATGGGACCGTAAAGGTAGTAGAAACACTTGAGTCCCGTAATGAAAAAATGACCTGGTGTCTGGTGGGCGAGCCGTCTAGTACTCATCAGCTGGGTGATATCATTAAGAATGGTCGTAGGGGCTCTCTAAATGGTGTTTTAACTGTTAAGGGTAAACAGGGACATGTAGCATATCCACATCTGGCGATTAACCCGATTCATACAGCTTCTGCAGCGCTTGCAGAGCTATGTGAGACCGTATGGGACAGCGGGAATGAGTATTTTCCAGCAACCTCTTTCCAGATTTCCAATATCCAAGCTGGTACCGGTGCAACCAATGTAGTGCCTGGCACAATGACAGTTACATTTAATTTTCGTTATTCTACTGAAGTGACCGCAGATGAGCTTAAAGCACGAGTAATTGCTATTTTACAGTATCATCAGGTTGATTTTGATATTAAGTGGACCTTATCTGGCTTACCTTTCCTGACACCCGTGGGGGAGCTCGTAAACGCTGCTGTACAAGCGATACATGAGGTTAATGGTGTAGAAGCCAAGCTTTCAACCAGCGGTGGTACTTCAGATGGACGTTTTATTGCTCCAACTGGTGCACAGGTACTGGAGCTTGGGGTATTGAATGCCAGTATCCACCAAATTGATGAACACGTAAATGTAGACGATCTGGAACCGCTAGCAGAGATTTATGAAAAAATCCTGATACAGCTCCTGAGCTGATGAATATAAGATAAACAAAAAAGGAACCCTGTCGGTTCCTCTTTTGTTTCAAATGAATTTTTAGAATGTCTTATGACTTAACTGGTTTTGAATCTCGTTCAGGTTGGGAACCTGAAAAATCTGGTCTCCCATACGTACATACTGATAAATATTTGAATCATCAAAAGGCTGTTCTTCATCGACCACCTCTGAAATCCGCAGTCTGATAGTCTGAGGCATTTCATCACAGATCAAGGCAAAGCGCTGATCTACCTGCTCTCCTTCTATTACCAGTGCAACTGCTGTTTTAGCCGTAGGGCTATTTACCTTATAGACCGGAAGCTTAAAATCATGCCAATCAATATGATCGACGTTAATCGAACTATCAAGAGCAGACAATACAATATTCTGGGGTAGCAACATCGGTACCTGAGCATAGCATTGAATAATATAAGCATCGATAAAACCGGTCGATACTGTAATCAGGTGCTGTAACTCTTGTTGATCAATCTTTGCCAGAGTTGAATTCGCTTTGGTTTGACTCATCTTTTTTCTCCCGCGTTAGACCATAACCTCAAGTAACGCTTCAATATTGGCCAACAGGTCTGCTTCCTGGAAAGGTTTGCCCATATATTGCGTTGCTCCGAGTGCAAAAGCGCGCTCACGATGTTTCTCACCTGTACGTGAAGTAATCATAATAATTGGCATATTACGATGTACATCATGATGACGTACCAGATTAGTTACTTCAAAACCATCCATACGCGGCATTTCAATATCGAGCAGCATTAAATCAGGCTTAATACTTTCCAGCTGTTCAATCGCTTCAACACCATCTTTAGCGGTCACTACATCATAACCTTGACGCTCAAGCAATCGGCTGGTGACTTTGCGTACAGTGACTGAGTCATCAACGATCATAATCAGACGTCGTTCATCATTAAAGCGATGCAACTCACGAGATTCTTTTACTTCCTTGACACGTAATGAAGACTGTACCTGACGAGCAATATACTGCCCATCCAGAATGAGACAAACCTGTCCATCACCCAAAATTGTTGCACCAGCTACTGCACCTACGCTAGCCAGCTGTTGACCCACTGGTTTCACCACAATTTGTGCACGAGATCCGACCAGCTGGTCAACTAGTAACGCTACTGTCTGGCCACTGCTCCCTTTAATCAGCAGTACCGGCAGAGAGTGGGCTATACCGGTAAGACGAGGCAGAGACTGATTTGCTACAAACTCTGAAAGATAACGCAGCTTATAATACATATTGTCGATACGGAAAGTATCTTCTTTGCCAGCAAAATAGTCTTCCAGCATAGAAGGAGAGATACGCACAATACGTTCAATCTGCGCCAATGGTACAGCATATTGCTGGTCACCTGCTTTAACCATCAGGGCATCACTGATTGCTACTGTAGTTGGTACACGAATCGTAAATGTTGTACCCTGCCCCTGTACAGACTCGACCGTCACGTGACCACCCATCGCCTTGATACTGCTCTGTACCACATCCAGCCCTACACCACGACCAGAAATCTGGGTAATTTCTGCTGCAGTGCTTAAACCTGGATGGAAAATCAACTGGGCCAGCTCTTCAGCTTCCAGTTTTTGTTCCGCTCCAATCAGGCCTCGCTCTAGTGCTTTATTTTTCAGCTTGTCAAGATTAATACCTTGGCCATCATCTGTAAAAGTAATGATGACATCTGTACCTTGGCGATTAATATTTAGCTCAATACGGCCACTTTCAGGTTTCCCTTGCTTGAGACGCTGCTCAATGGTTTCAATACCATGATCAATTGCATTTCGCAGCATATGTTCAAGCGGGGTGACCAGTCGCTCTAAAATATTGCGGTCCAGCTCTCCTTCAGTGTTTTGAACAACGAGTTCTGCAGGACGGTTTAGTGCTGAAGAGGTCTGCCGTGCTATGCGCTGTAAACGCGGTAATAATCGAGAAAAGGGTACCAGACGGGTCCGCATCAGGTTTTCCTGAATCTCTGCCTGAATCCTTGACTGCTGTAATAGCAGACCTTCAGTATCACGTATTTTTTCAGATAATGTGGTTTTAAAGTCAAGTAAGTCAGATGCTGACTCAGCCAGTGATTTGGATAACTGATTTAGCGAAGAATACTGATCCATTTCTAAAGGATCAAAATCACTATAACGTGAATTCTCTGTACCATGCTTAGCAATAATCTGACTCTCAAGCTCACCCTCCATACGGCGTAACTGGTCAGCCAGTCGTTGAATAGCCAGTTCCATGTCGGAAAGAATAGAACCGACCTGTCCCACATCCATTTCAATACGGGAACGGTTGATGGAGTTTTCACCTGCAAGATCAATCATTTTCTCAACCAGATCGGCTGAAATCCGGATCATTTCATTATTTTCAGTCCGCTCTGTATTGTCCCATTCACCCATCATGGAAGGCGGTTCAGTACCATCACCATGCACGAATTCAAACAGACTGCCATCAGCTACGATATTATCTGCAGGAATCTGATTGATGAGCTGAGCAGGAATTTCAGTAAACTGGATCGAGTCCAAGCTGTGCTTCAAACTGTCAAAGTTTTCATACTGCTCTTTGAAGATAGCATTTTCCAACCAGCGTAAAGCAGTATGTAAAAGCGGGTCATAAACACTAGTGGTAAGATTGTGCAGACCAAATTGTTCAAAAGTATTTTCCAGCGCATAAGCAATCACGGCTACCGGCTCAAGCTCGGCCATCCGTGCGCCGCCCTTAAGACTATGAGCATTCCGTTGCAGCTGTAGTAACAGACTCCGGTTACTGCGCTCTTCTACCCATTGATCTAGTAATTTATGAGCGGTCTGTAACAGCTCTTCGGCTTCCTCGAGAAAAACTTCTTCAACAATTGATCTTACCTGTTCATTTGTTTGTAACTCTTCGGAATGCTCAGCGATTTCCGCATCCGCAAGTGTACAATCAGTTATATCTGATTCAATATTTTGACTCGACTCGGACAGCTTCTCTTCTGCTACTTTTGGCTCAGCCGTAGTCACTAATACACCAGTGCTGATCGACTCAATATTTTTGAGGATTTCAATAGTTGCTGGCGCCGGGTAGTCAATCTGCTGTTCACGTAGTATCTGGATGCGTTCTGCCAGCTCATCCTGTACCAGCCGGATAATACTCATCAGTACAGTAGAGACCTGAACCTGCCCGTTAATAATTCTCTGATAAATGCTTTCCAGCTCATGTGCAATTAATCCCATATGGGTGGCCTGCACCATGTTTGCACCACCTTTTAAGGTATGCAAATAACGCATTAGATTGTTCAGAGCAGTAACTTGGCCTGATTCTTTTGTCCAACTGTTCAGGTCACTATCCATACCAGCCAGTAATTCTTCGGCCTCTTCCAAGAAGATATCGCGCAGATCAGCATCAGCAACCTGATTACTATGTTCAGAATGCATCAGCGCTTTATCAGCCGCTATACGTGCTGAAAGCGCTCCCAGGTTGAAAGTATGTTGCAAAACTGCTACGTCAACCGGAGCCTCAAAAGGCTCAGTAACAGTGGACAACTCATCTACCTGTTGTATTTCTTGCTGTACAAATGCAGATAATTCTTCAAGCAGACTTTGATGAGCCGGGCTCAGGCTGACACGCTGTCCCGCTGCAAGCGTATCAAACAGATAAATCAGCTGCTGATGAGCTTGAGTATAAAGTTCATATGCATAATCAAGATTTAATAGCTGTGGCTTTGCCAAGAGCTGCTGATAGCTCTGAAGTAGTTCTAACGTAAAATCATATACACCTTGGGAGGCACGGTTTCGTGTATGTTCAACCAGTTCCTGTGCCTGCTGTACCAAAAGCTGTAAATATTCTGGATATTCGGTACGGGTACGCTGATCAAACTCGAACTCGGCATCTAGCAACTGGTTGATCTCAAGCTCGAGGAGCCTTGAAACCAGACCTTGAGGGTTCACGAGATCATCCACAGGTTCTTGATGAAATCCGTAGTTTTCCCAAGCATGATTAAAGGTCTGATAAACCCGTTCCAACTGTTCTATATTACATTCCTGTTTTAGAATGTAGAGATAATCCCTTACAAATTCAGCATAATGAGTAAGTAAAGCGGTTTCATTTGAAGTAGATACCAGCTCATCTTGCAGCATGGTTTTAAACAGATTTTCAATTTTACTACTTGCTTCAAATATGTGTTCTACCTGAGCCATGGCCGAGCTGCCACGCAAAGTATGTAAAGCGCGGATTAGAGCATTATAATTACTGCCCTGTTCATTATTATTCAAGAACTCATCAATAGTTGCCAGATGTTCTTCCGACTCTTCAAGAAAGATCGCCAGTGTCTCGGCAGTTAGTGAATCAAATTCCTCGTGAATTTCAAGCTTCTCTACACCTAGTGGTGGTAGAGTCTCTGCTGTATGTTCCACCAGCTCAAGCCCGGTGACTGTCTCAGGCGAACATAAGGTCCAGCTAAGCTCCAGCAATTCCTCAAGTGCCGGTTCAAGACTGCCATGCTGTTGCAGTTGTTGCCCGATCAATACGAGGGGACGCAAATCAATCGCATGAGGCTGACTATTTTTAAAGTTATAAAATAACTTGTATTTGTAAATCTTAAAGACTAATTCTACATAACGACTGATCGCCAGGGTAAAAGCCTGTGTTTTAGCAATTATTCGATTCAAGAGATCTTCAACCGTCCAAGCCAACTCGCCGGAACTTTTAGCTCCTACCATCCGGCCGGAGCCTTTTAAGGTATGAAAATAACGGCGAATACTGGTCAGCTTGTCCTGCTGCTCAGGCTGCTGTATCAAAATATCCAAATCAGTAAAGATTTCTTCTAGTTCTTCAACAAAAATTTCAAGAATCTCTGCATCTTGGTCAAGATAGCTATCTTCAGGAAGAGTCGTTGTTCCAATCAAGTCTTTTAGTATTTGTTTCATAGCTAAAACTTCTTCGTTTCTTCTACCAAGACCGGCAGAAAACTATTTTGTAACCATCATGCAAGACGTTACTTTCGAACACGAATTCATCTTGTCGATGCGCTTAGTGCCTGTGACAGCAACCTGCTTCAGGGGCTGCTGTCTGGTTTTCTATTTTTATTGAGATTATTCAGGCAGTTTAAAGTCAGTTACAGATTCACGTAGTGACTCTGCCATACTGGCCAGCTCTGATACTGAACGTGCAGTATCGAAAGTAGCGCTGGTGGTCTGCGAGGTAATTTCCTGTACGATACTCATGGTACTAGAAATATGACCTGCTGAAGCAGCCTGTAACTTTGCAGCATCAGAAATGCTCGCAATCAGTTTTGCCAGATCGCCTGATACTTTCTGAATTTCATCCAGTGCAATACCCGCATCTTTTGCCAGATTGGCACCGCGTACTACCTCGGCTGTGGTCTGCTCCATCGAGATTACTGCTTCATTGGTATCGGCCTGAATGGTTTTTACCAGTGTCTCGATCTGTTTCGTTGCAGAGGTTGAGCGCTCTGCAAGACGCTGTACTTCATCGGCAACCACAGCAAAGCCACGGCCTGCTTCACCAGCCATCGATGCCTGAATAGCCGCATTCAATGCCAGAATGTTTGTCTGGTCTGCAATATCATTGATGAGGGAAACGATATTACCAATTTCCTGAGAAGACTCACCCAGACGCTTAATACGCTTTGATGTTTCCTGAATCTGTTCACGGATGGTATCCATCCCTTCAATAGAACGGTTTACAACATCTGCACCATTAGAAGCAATCTGTACTGAGCGCTGTGCAACCTCGGCAGATTCAGAAGCATTGGCAGATACCTGGTCAATTGAGGTTGCCATTTCACTGATTGCACTGGAAGCGCCGGCAATTTCCTGAGCCTGATGTTCTGAAGCCTCAGCCAGCTGGTTAGTAATATTCTGCGTATTTTGGGTATAACGTGATACTTCTTGCGAGGTTTCATTGATACGTGATACCAGATCACGTAGCTGGTCGATCGCAAAGTTAATCGAATCCGCAATCGCACCAGTAAAGTCTTCAGATACGGTTGCATAAGAACGCAAGTCTCCATCTGCAAGATCTGCAATTTCATCCAGCAGACGTAAAATTGCATTCTGGTTACGGTCGTATTCGTCCTGTAGGCGGGTCACACGCTGTTTATCCGTCGCTCCCCGCAGTGCCAGAAGTTTAATTACAGAGAAGATCAAGGCAGCAATTGACGCCAGCAGCAGAATTGCAAGAGCCACTTCTGCCCAGTTACTACTTGCCGACTCAGTCAGTTTGTTTAGAGCTGCCAGCAGTTCGTCAGATTGAGAGAAAATTTGTGCTGATGCCTGACGGACCTGAACAATCTGGTTGGAGTTATTTAGAACTGTCGCTGCAGCAGATTTTAAGACCGCATTATACTCATCTTGAATATTGGTTAGAGATTCACGTAATGCAGGGTCATTAATACGCTCTACACCTAGCTCACTACTGCCGTTCAGCTGTGCATTGAGATAAGTACCGAAAGTTTCAGTATCAGCATTGAAGTCGTCTGCAGATTCACGTGAGCTGTCATTACCTACAAGTACGGAACTGATCGAACGCAAGATACGTTCTGCAATAAATACCTGGTTTTTAGCAATAACTACCTGGCTACTACTCATATTTTGTCGTGCCATCTGGTCGACTAGCAGGTTATATTCTGCCTGAATACCTGGAATGGTTTCAGAAATAGCAATATTGGTATCGTAGAGTTTGTTAATAATTTTTTGCTGGCTGGTAATCTGGTCAATATTTCGAGATACCGCATTCCAGGTCTGTTCAACCTGCCGAACCTCGGCATCAGTTGAGCCATGAATATCCTGTACAGTTTCTAGGTTTTCAGCAAAGCGCGCCTGTGACTGTGACAGGGTTTTAATGGACTCAGGCGTTCCAGAAGCAGTCGCCTCGGTTGCTTGACGGGAAATAGTTTGCGACAGTAGACGCAATTCACCCAAACTACGAGTTAACTCATTATGACGAGGTACGCTATAGAATAAAAACAGTAAAAGAATAACGGATAGAATTAAAGATAATGCTGCCCCATAAATAAACGGTTTAGATTTGGAACTATCTCCAAATAACCGTGCAAAGTCTTCGACTTGTGTTTGTATTTTGGTTAAAAACGCATTACTGCTGTGAGCAGCACCGCTTTCTCCCGTATTTTTCTTTTTGAGTTTAAAGCCCATACAGCCTCTCCCCTGAAAACGCTTTTATTGAGTAGGCGCGTCAAATTAGTTTATAAATTTTGTAGATGCGTTCATGTACTGTGAGTCTTTCAATAAACGGCTGAATAAAAACACATGCCAATGCTGGTTATGCTGATAAAAATAACCCTGACAATATGGATTTAACTGATCCTCCAGCCCGTCATTCTTTGAAAAAAAACTTTGTTTGTTAAAATGCTGAATCCCCAAAACCCGATCGACCACCACACCCACATATTGTTCATTATGACTAATGCAGAGTACTTTTTGAGTAGGTGAGAAATTGCTGCGTTGTCCAGATATAAACTGTGCCAAGTCAGCCACACAAAGTAGTCTTCCCCGAATATTAGCCAGTCCACGTACCCAAGGCTGAGTATTAGGAACTGCGGTATACTTTGGAGGATAAATAACCTCAGAAACCTCCCCAAGTGGAGCAACAAAATATTGCCCCAGCATTTCAAAAGCAATACCTGACCACCGGTTTACTTCATTATTGCTGGCAGCATAGCTACGGTTGCCACGCTTTGCCAGCCGAAGTAATTCGATAAATCCATTTGCTGCCATAGCACTATCCTGCGTTGAGGTATTGTTGGATTACTTCGATTAGTTTATTTTCATCAACAGGTTTGGTTAGATAGTCACGGGCGCCTTGACGCTTGCCCCAAACCCGGTCAGTTGCCTGGTCTTTTGTACTGACAATGACCACCGGGATATCTTTAGTTGTTTCACCACGAGCAATCTGACGAGTTGCCTGAAAACCGTTAACACCCGGCATCACCACATCCATCAATACCAGGTCCGGTAATTCTGCCTGGGCAATAGTTACCCCATCTGCACCATTAGTCGCTTCAAGAACCTCATAACCATGCTTGGTCAAGATCTCTTTAAAACGGAAAGTTTCGGTAGGTGAGTCATCAACAATCAAGATACGAGCCATTTTCTTCCCCAAGTTCTTTTTCTAGACACTGACATGATTACGTATTGCATTGAGCAATTCGTCTTTACTAAACGGTTTGGTCAGATATTCATCCGAACCCACTACACGACCTTTAGCCTGATCAAATAGCCCATCTTTACTAGACAGCATAATGACCGGTATATTCTGATAATTTTGTGAGTTTTTAATCAGTGCACAGGTCTGGTAACCATCTAGACGCGGCATCATGATATCGACAAAGACAATATCAGGATTGGCTTCGGCAATCTTGGACAATGCTTCAAAACCATCAACTGCAGTAATTACCTCACAGCCCTCACGTTGCAGCAAAGTTTCTGCTGTACGGCGAATAGTTTTTGAATCATCGATTACCATAACCTTAAGGTTTTGAAATTTGTCTTCCATCTAATCGGCCTTCCCGCTTATTCAACATAATATTTGACGGATTAATTTTTACAGTTATTCAACTTTTTTAACATAAATTTACTTGTATTTCCAATGAACATTTTAAGTATAGCTTTACAGAGTGTCATTTAAATCAATAAGATAATTTATGTTTTTATCAGAAACTGGTTTTTTTTTGCCTATACCGTATTTTTAACTGCAAAAATCAGCTCTAATATAACAATTTTATTACTGAAAGATAAGTGCTTCGGTCCAGTGTGTTGGGGAATTTTATGGTGTTACATGCTATAGCTAAAAGTTGCTGGATACGAACGAAAAATATAACCCGTGAGTTTTTGATGGTTTGCAGCCTGAGCTGCCTGACTATTCCAGTCATTGCAAATGTCACTGAAACACCTAAAGCGGTGTGGTACCGTTATTATGATAATAATGGTATTGCCAATATTAGTACCTCGGTGACACCGACCCATATTCGTTATGGATATGAAGCACTAGATCAGAATATGCAGGTTATTCAACGCAGTCGGCCCTACAATGTAGATAAAGACATAAAGCAGGCTCCACAGCGCGCTGTTCAGGCCCGAGAGCGTGAACAGGACCTAAAACTTAAAAGAGCATATACCAACAGCCGAGTAGCTCAGGCTAAACGTGATGAACATTTAGCTAACCTCAAAAAACAGCTTAGTTTTCAACAAGACCAGCTTCGACAATTACAGAGTGACCGGATCTATTTTAAACGGCAGGAAATGGATTATTTAAGGAAAGGCCAACCTGTACCTGCTGTCTTGAAAAATAGTCTGAACAGCAATTATCAGAATCTTGTTCTCATTAAAAATAATATTACTTCTTTACAAACGAACTATCGCAATACCCAAGCCCAATACGACAGAATTATCTCACGTTTAAAAGCCATTGAATAATGTAAGCTTTTTAGAGAAAAATAATTTAAAAGCATTATGCTGAACATAAGGATGAATATGCATGCGAGTAGCAACGCGTATATTGACTCTGCCTACTCTTGACCTTATTCCCAGAATAAGCCTGTTATGTCTCTGTCTGGCCTTAATAGCCTGTGACAGGTCAGAACCTGTTGCAACACCGACCGAAGCCACTAAAATTGAACTGATTCCTCAAGATCTGATTCCGGTTAAAAGTGGTACTTTATTTAATAGAACGGCTTTTACCGGAACAATTAAAGCTGTAAATCAAAGCTCAATTCAGGCGCAAATTACAGCAACTGCCACTCAAGTGAATGCATCCGTAGGTCAGTCTGTTCATAAAGGCCAAGTGCTAGTGCGGCTTAATAATCAGGATAATGCTGCCAGACTGGCTCAAGCACAAGCTAATTTAGCCTCTACCCGTGCTCAGGCTGAACAGAGCCGTTTAATGGTAGAACGTAAACGTCGCCTGTTTAATCAAGGATTTATCTCCAAGGTAGAGTATGAGGAAGCCCAGGTTGACTATAAAGGTCAGCAGGAAAACGTCAGAGCTCAACAGGCGAATGTAGATATTGCACAAAAAGCTGACCGAGACGGTATTTTACGCAGTCCGATTTCAGGTGTAATTACTGCACGCCAAGTGGAGCCGGGCCAGACAGTGAGCGCCGGTCAGACCTTATTTGAAATTGTTGATCCTAGCCAGCTGGAAATACAGGCATCCTTACCAGCTGATCAGCAGCAGGCCTTGAAAGTCGGCCAGAAAATCGAATACCAGATTCAGGGTAACTCGGCGCAGCTCACTGCAACCTTAAGCCGGATTTCACCAATTGCTAATCAGGTCAGCCGCCAGATTGAGTTCTTTGCAAGACCAAATGAAGCCATTCAGTCCCTAAGTATTGGTGCTTTTGTTGAAGGTTATATCATTAGCAGTAACCAGCTTCAGGGTCAGCTTATACCTCTAGATGTGATTCAGAGCATAGACCAGAGCCCATATGTCTGGGCTATCCGCAATAATCGTATTACCAAGGTTCCCCTTACTCTTCTGCGTCAAGACTTCAGCAATAATACGGCTGTGGTAAAAGGACTGCAAAATACGGATGTGGTCAGCCGGGTCCAGCTTTCCAATGATCAGGTTAACCAGCCGGTCAGTATCAGCAAGCCTGCATCATAAGGATCTAGACATATGTGGTTTACGCGGATCAGTGTGAAGTACCCGGTCTTTACTATCATGATGATGTTATGTTTGATGGTGCTGGGACTTGCCTCATGGCAACGAATGGGTGTAGAAGAATATCCCGACGTAGATTTTCCCTTTGTAGTGGTGTATACCAGTTACCCAGGCGCATCCCCGGAAACGGTTGAGTCTGAAATTACAAAAAAAATGGAAGATCAGATTAACACCATTTCAGGCCTGAAAAAGCTTACCTCGACCTCAAGCGAAGGGCTTTCAACCATTGTGGCAGAATTTGACTTGGATATTTCATCCTCTGTAGCCGCACAAGACGTTCGCGATAAAATTGCATCAGTAACAGCACAGTTCAGGGATGAAATTGAAGATCCGGTAGTAGAGCGGTATGATCCGACCTCAAGTGCCATCATGTCGCTGGTATTCGAATCTAATAACATGTCATTAAAAGACCTGAGCTCTTATCTGGATCAGCGGATTTTACCGCAGTTAAGGACTGTAGAAGGAGTCGGTAATGTTAATCTGCTCGGCGATGCACAGCGACAAATCCGTATTGCAGTCGATCCAAAAAAGCTCCGAAGCTTTGGAGTCGGTATTGACCAGGTAATTAATACTTTAAAAAATGAAAATGTACAGATTCCAGGTGGAGCGTTGCAGCAACCTGACTCGGAACTGGTGGTTGAAATTCAGGCCAAGGTTCTCAATCCGTATCAGTTCGGAGAGCTTATTATAGCCAATAAACAAGGTACTCCAGTTTACCTAAAACAGGTTGCCACGATTACCGACTCTCAGGCTGAAATGGAAACCGCGGCCTATTTAAATGGCAAGTCAGCAGTTGCCATTGATATTTTACGTAGTGCGGACGCCAATATTGTAGATGTGGTCAAAAATGCCTATCAAGTCATTGACCGGATCGAGCAACAGTTACCGGCAGGTACTACGCTAAAAGTAGTAGTTGATAACTCAGAATCAATTCAATCCACTATTAAGGACGTTGCCCGTACCATTGTAGAGGGGGCGGTACTGGCAATTATTATTGTACTGTTGTTTTTAGGCTCTTTCCGCTCTACTGTCATTACCGGTTTAACTCTGCCGATTGCCTTGCTCGGAACACTAACCTTTATATGGGCATTTGGTTTTACTATCAATATGATGACTCTACTGGCACTCTCTTTAAGTATCGGCTTACTAATTGATGATGCGATTGTAGTTCGGGAAAATATTGTCCGGCACAGTGATATGGGTAAAGATCATGTGACCGCAGCACTTGATGGTACTAAAGAAATTGGACTGGCAGTGCTGGCAACTACCCTTACCATTGTGGCTGTATTTTTGCCTGTCGCTTTCATGGGCGGCATTATTGGCCGTTTCTTTTATCAGTTTGGCGTTACTGTTAGTACCGCTGTCCTGATCTCCATGTTTGTCAGCTTTACTCTTGACCCGATGCTCTCTGCACACTGGGCTGAACGCAAAGACAGGCCTAAAAAACAGAATGCTTTAACTCGTTTTTTTGCATGGACTTCTAAAAAGCTGGATGACCTGACAGCAGTTTATGAAAAGTTGCTCAGGTTAGCCTTACGCTTTCGCCTGTTAACAGTATTGATTGCTGTACTTTCTTTATTTGGGGCATTTGCCTTGTCAAAACTGATCGGTACTGAATTTGTACCTACACCTGACAAAGGTTCTATACGGGTAAAGTTTGAAACTCCGGTTGATGCCTCTTTGCAATATACCCAGGCAAAACTGCAACAGGTCGAAAATATTATTCGGCAGCACCCGGAAGTACAGACCACATATGGCGTAATTAACGGTATGACTGACCGCGGAAAAAACCACGGCAGCATCCGGGTGACTGTTACGCCAAGACACGAACGTGAACAAACCTTAAATGATCTGAACAATGACCTGCGTAACCGGTTACAACAGGTCGGTGGTATTACTATTACTTCAGTGGCATCGGCAGATGAGGTCGTTTCTGGTGGACGCAAACCTATCCAGATTTCAATCAAAGGACCCGATCTGGATGAACTTCAGAGAATATCCGACCGTTTTATGGCAGAAATGAAAAAAATTAATGGTGTGGTTGATCTTGAAACTTCTCTTAAAGAGCCAAAACCCACACTCTCTGTCAGTATTAATCGTGTCTTGGCGAGTGATTTAGGACTATCAGTGAACCAGATTGCAAATGTCGTACGTCCACTAATTGCAGGTGATAACGTCACAACCTGGGAAGATGAACGTGGTGAGAACTATGACGTCAATCTACGCCTGAGTGAAAATGCGCGCACTCTGCCAAGTGATATCCAGAATATGTATATTACTTCAGAAAAACTGGATAATAACAACCAGAATATTCTAGTTCCGCTAGCAACGGTCGCAAGCTTCAAGGAAACTTCAGGTGCGTCCCAGATTAACCGCCGTGAACTGTCCCGTGAAGTGCTGATTGAAGCGAATACTTCAGGCCGCCCTGCTGGCGATATTGGCGGGGATATTGATGCCATGCAAGCCCAGTTCAAGCTGCCGCCCGGCTATAATTTCGACACAGAAGGCGCTAATGCAGATATGGCTGAATCTTTAGGATATGCAATTACTGCAATTACCTTATCCATTGTATTTATCTATATTGTTTTAGGTTCACAGTTTAATAGCTTTATTCATCCGGCTGCTATTATGGCTTCTCTCCCCCTTTCACTGATTGGGGTATTCTTGGCCCTCTATCTATTTAACTCGACCATGAACCTGTTCTCGATTATCGGTATCATCATGTTAATGGGTCTGGTGACCAAAAATGCCATTTTGCTGATTGATTTTATTAAAAAAGGAATTGAAAGTGGAATGGACCGCTACGATGCTATTATTGCTGCGGGTACAACACGCTTGAGACCCATTCTGATGACAACTAGCGCTATGGTCATGGGGATGGTACCGCTGGCACTGGGCTTAGGTGAAAGTGGTGAACAGAGTTCCCCCATGGCCCATGCTGTAATTGGTGGCGTAATTACCTCTACATTGTTGACACTGGTTGTGGTTCCAGTCATTTTTACTTATCTGGATGATCTAAAGAACCTGATGATACGTCAATTCCGTAAATTAATGTCATAATCAGGCCATGAAAAAAATGAGATGAAATATTCATCTCATTTTTTGTCGTATAATCTTATTTTTACAATGCTCACTTTTAGGACTGTTTCCATGCGCGCAAGCCGCTTTCTATTTGCAACGTTAAGAGAAACCCCAAATGATGCAGAAGTTATTTCGCATCAGCTCATGTTAAGAGCGGGGATGATTCGTAAATTGGCTTCAGGGCTGTATACCTGGTTGCCGATGGGCGTACGTGTGCTGAATAAAGTAGAGGCGATTGTACGTGAAGAAATGAACCGGGCCGGTGCTCTGGAAACCTTTATGCCCGTGACCCAGCCTGCCAGTCTCTGGGAAGAATCTGGCCGATATGTACAATATGGTCCAGAATTACTGCGTTTCAATGACCGTCATACTAACCCGTTCGTACTCGGTCCGACTCATGAAGAAGTAATCACTGACCTGGCGCGTAATGAGCTTAAAAGCTACAAGCAGTTGCCAATCAATTTTTACCAGATCCAGACCAAGTTTCGTGACGAAGTTCGACCGCGCTTTGGTGTTATGCGCTCACGTGAATTTATCATGAAAGATGCCTATTCTTTTCATGTTGACCAGGCATCCCTACAAGAAACCTATGATGTGATGTATGAAACTTACTGCCGTATCTTCAGTCGATTAGGACTCGATTTCCGTCCGGTACAAGCAGATACAGGTTCTATTGGTGGCTCAGGTTCACATGAGTTTCATGTACTGGCTTCAAGTGGTGAAGATGATATCGCTTTCTCGACAGAGTCGGACTATGCAGCCAATATTGAAATGGCAGAGGCTATTTTAGTGGGAGAACGTGCAGCGCCTACTCAAGCACTCGAAATTGTAGACACGCCAAATCAAAAAACCATTGCAGATGTTTCAACTTTCTTGAACACTGATCCTGCCCATTCTGTTAAGGCACTCCTCGTGCAGGGTATCGCCGATGAAAAAGGTCACTCACCTGTAATTGCATTATTTTTGCGTGGTGACCATGAGCTTAATGAAATTAAAGCAGAGAAGCATCCACTGATTGCTGCACCGCTCACTTTCGCGACTGAAGAACAAATTGCCGCACTGGGCTTGACTGCTGGCTTCATTGGTCCCCAAGGGCTGGTCGAGAAAGGGCTTACCGTAATTGTTGACCGTGCTGCTTCAGTACTTTCAGATTTTGTTGCTGGAGCGAATGAAGCTGACAAACATGCAACTGGAGTGAACTGGGAACGTGATGCATCATTTACTGAAGTTTATGATTTGCGTAATGTGGTCGAGGGCGATCCATCTCCAGATGGCAAAGGTACTTTACAAATTAAGCGTGGTATTGAAGTCGGACATATTTTCCAGCTTGGTAAAAAATATTCTGAAGCGCTAGGCTGTAAAGTTTTGGGAGAAGATGGCAAGCCACTTACCGTTACTATGGGTTGTTATGGTATTGGGGTAACTCGTGTAATTGCTTCAGCAATTGAACAAAACTATGATGAAAAAGGTATCATTTGGCCTGCTGCCATTGCTCCTTTTGAAGTAGCGATTGTACCAATGAATGCCCATAAGTCGCCACGCACTCTGGAGGCCGCTGAAGCACTGTACATCGAACTACAAGCTCAAGGTTTTGATGTACTGCTAGATGACCGTAATGAGCGCCCAGGCGTTAAGTTCTCTGACCTGGAGCTCACTGGTATTCCACATCGAATTGTGATTGGTGAAAAAGGCTTGGATGCGGGTACTTTTGAATATAAAGGCCGTACTGATATAGAATCAGTTAACATTAACAAAGATGAATTACTGGCAAAACTTGCTAAATAGGTTTCCATAAAAAATCCCGCTCAATGCGGGATTTTTTTATTAGCAGAATTTAAGGCCACCGTAACAGTTGGAAATAGGCAGCTGACCTAAGTCCATAGGATCAATATTAACTGTTGCTCCTAATAAACCTCCAACCGCACTTGAAATAGGAAGTTTAACATTTGATCCGTCCATATTTAAATTTGCAAACTGCGTATCAGGAATAGACATCCACCAGCCTTTTTGAGCTGCATTTGCTTTCCAAGAGTTATCAGTTACATTTTGCCAAAAAATATCCTTATTCTGTAAAGATAGAGAAGCATTACTTGTTGCCCCCCCATTGCTATCTGCAATTACTAAGCGATGGACGGTACTAAATGGAATATCTTTCATATTGGTATCTAAATGAAGATTCTTTAATAATGGATAGCCTGCAATATTTAAAGTACTATTCGCGTCCATACCTAATAGATCAAATGTAGAGGAACGATTTACCACTAGAGTAGTAGCATAATCTGTAACTTTCGCATCTGCCGTCGATATTGGTAGTCCCAATAGGGTGACTTGGATGCCTTTAATATTAGCATTTGTAACTCTCACTCCAATATCACCACTTAAACTATTAATCCCCTTATCATCATTAAGTTTACTTAAATCTGAATTTCCACCTATACTCATCATACCTAAAGCTGAAAGTGCACCCAGACGGAAACCAGCCACTTGACGTGTGGCTGCTGAATTAGGATTATCAATAGCAAATTCAATGAAAGGATTATTTAAGACAAAATCTGAGTTTACATATGAACCATCTACAGGATTTATTCCAGTCAGAGCAATATTATCAATATCAATATCACAGCCTGCTCCCTTACTTCCCCCGCATCCTAACTGTAATTTCTTAATATTGGCATTCAGAGATAATTCAGCAGCCAGTCCTAAACGATAAAATCCCATATTGCTTTGCTGCATAGAGCCAGAGTTTATGCCTTGATTATATGTTAAATTTAATAAAGCCTGCCCTTCAACTTGTGAGAGGGCATTGTCATCTAACTCTGTCATCGCATATAGGGTTGAACTGCTTAATATAGAGACAAACAAAATACCTAAACCAGTCTTTTTCATTATCTTTCCTTATCTGTTCTTTTTATAATCTAGCGTGGTGTAATACCTAAAGTACTACGCATGGTGCCACCCGTAATTGCAAGGTCTGCAATCTTTTGCATGCTACCTGAAGGGGACATCGCCATCTCTGCTTTAAAAATCTTACCCGTATTCAATGTATTAACTTGTCCAGGACTCATTAATGTAGAAGCCCGGTTAAACTGTATTTGACTGTCTACCTTCACGGTATCCTGCTTTACATAGACTCTAGATTCAAGACCGACACTACCCTGCATTTTATTGATATTTATGCTTGAAGTTTTAGACGTACCGTCTGGCCTTATGTCTTCATTAATCAGACTTACATAACTTCCTAACACTGAAGGATCTTGCTTTTGTGAAGTATTTAACTCGCTAAAATCGAAATTTGCCTTTAGAGTTAAAAAATTGCTATCCAGATTCCCTTCAGTCGGGTTAACACCCGGAATAATAAACAACTCACCATTACCATCCAGTTTAAATGCCAACGAGGTTAAAACATCATTTTTGCGAGCAAAGTTATCAATGGGTACTACCTTTTTATCACAGCTTGTTACCCCAGCCGGACAGTTATATAAAGAGCCAGGTAACTGGCCAATTGCGATTTCTGCTTTAGCAGCGAGTAACAAGTGGTCAGCCTTAATATAGATTCCCTCATCTTCAAATCCGATGACACCATCAGATTTTAAATACGCATCTATATTTCTAAAACCTGCATAATAATTTACTTCTTCACCATGCGAACCTCTTGCACCATCAACAATAATAAGCGAGGTAGTACTAGGCGTATTAGTTTTCTGGTCAATACCATAACCTTCTGTAGACAAAGCCAAGTTATAGCCTAATCCGGCTTTGCTGCTTCCGTGGTAACTATAATTCTTAGAAAATAGGGCAAGATTGGTATTTAAGTTAAAAATAGGAATACCAATACCCCATTCCGCACTTTGATTGGTTAATGCTGCCATAGAATTATCAGAAATGAATCTTGCTTTACGGGCAATCGCCTGAAAGTCCATACCACGCATAGCCAGTAAGGCAATATTTTGTGTAGTACCGGATGGCACTATGTTATAGACCAGTTCAGCTGCTGTTTCACCCAATACCTTTCTCATATTTTCATTAATGATAAAACTTAATGTAGGTGTCTGGGCAGCATTAATATAGATATCACCCAAGTCTATATAAGCATTTTGGGTGTTGTAAGCAGTTATACTATTTGCATTGCGAATGGCCAAGGGAGACAAGTTAGAAAATTCGATCGCATAACTGCCTTTACCCGTATGACCTAGCTCAAGAGTTGTAGCCTGATGATTAGCCGTAAGTAATGGATTTCCCTGACGGGTAAACTCTGCTGCCAGTCCTAAGTGTAAGCCACCTTTGGTATCGTACCCTTGTGCCTTACGTGTTGTTTCTTTCAAATCTGTAGCATTAACTGTATTAAAATTTGCCAGTCCTGTCTGGTCAGCATTTAGAAAAATCTTGCCATTGGTTAAAGCACCTGATGCTCCCATACGGATCAGGTTTTTCTGGTTAGCGGGGTCAGAACCGTAACGTAAATCCAGGTTTACTCCAGGATTAGTAGCATCACTCCGGCTTGAATGAACATCAGTTAGATCAGAAACCCGGCCCAGTTCAATTATATGATCTGTGGCTCCATTTTTACTTTTTGTGGCCAGTACAATTCCTTCTGTCGGGTCGATATACATATATCCATCCGCTGAAATATTAAAATTTAAATCTTTCAAGGTCAGATTATGGCCATTCAAGCCATAACCAATACTGGCATTTTGTAGTCTGAAATCCAGATGAGCTTTCTCGTCACGGTTAAACAAGCCCGCTGTTGTTTCCAGATTAAAAATAAGTGGCGAGATAGTCGCGAGGCTCAAGGAACCCAGGTTTTGTTGAGCCACGGTGTTCGTGCAACTAGTATCACAGATCAGCATCAGTTTTTCGATAGTCGCCTGAAAAGGTGAAATACTGCCCTGTATCTTTATTCCTACGCCCCGCTCAGTTTTTCCAACATCAATATCTAAAGTACTTTTGATATTCTGCTGATGGGTTCCCTCTACTCTGACATTATGTAAACCTAGTTTCATTTTTCCAGTGTTGGAATAATCTACCCAGTTCGCTTGATCAACAACCACTTTAGATACTTCATGAGTAATAGAAATACCATCCTGACCGGTGACTGTACTTAATGACGTATCAGAAAGTTGCTGCAATGCATAAGAATGCTGTGCCATAAATATACAGACACTGAGCCACTTTAATTTTGTTATTTTTCTCATTTCAACATCCTTATTGATGAGCTCTCTTTTCTTTTAACAGCGACTTGTCGTTGTGCCCGCACAGTTATAACTGAAAATCTTCAGATTACCTGACATATGCAGGTTCCCATGCATGTTCACTCCCATAAAGCCTTGTTCCCCTCCTTGATCAAATCTCGGAACCAGCTTGCCGCCATCGTAAGTTGTATACTTTTTATCATTTAAATACCCTTCACTTCCGCTTTCTACCGCAAGACTTTTAAAGCCCAAATTACGGACTTTTAACGGATGGTCATCATAAAAAGTAAGTTGCAGTGCAGTTTGCGGTTCACCCTCCCGGTTTAGAATTGTAGAACCATCTAAAGAGAATTTATCTATTTGAAGAGTACCCTGTAACTGTTTAAATACCAGCCATTTTTGACTGCCATTTTCGGTATGGTTGTTGGGTGAAAAAGCGAATCGACATAAAATATCTGAAACACATTGATAAGAATAAAAAGCCTGAGTTACAGTTCCCTGTGGATCATATTCAGAAATATTTTTAAGACTCATATTATTGGCATACTGATGGTTTAACGACAGTGTCCAGCTTAAATCAGCTCCCCCCTGACCTGTGATATTCAACAATGCCTCATTATCGAGATTTATAAGTTCTGCTTGCGCTGTAGATGAAAGGACTAAAGCACATAATAAATTAAATTTATTTAACATATACTTCTCCTATAGCCCGGTCGTCTTGAATTTAAGATGCTGTATCATGACCCCGTCAATCACCGCAGAGCCTAAATTAGTCATCGTATTAGATGGTCCTCTGAATACCACACCTGTAGCATTACTATCAGTATTTGCTTTAAGTAAATTTGTAGTTGGATCACGTGTTACGCTACCAATCGAGATACTGCTATGAGTAGCATTTGTGCCCTGATATTTAATAGTTGAGGTACCAGCTTTGACATCAGATAAATTCGAACCGCAATAAGCCACATTACAGGTTGAGCCCTTAAAAGAAGCTGCGGTTAAAGCACCCTCAAGCTTGGTATCTTTATCTGTATCATTATAAAAAGTATAAATCTGGCTATAGATTTCCGGCACATTCGGAATGCGGGTGACCTCAAGAATAATATTGTTTCCTTCAGAACCTAGAACAAAAGGCTGATACATATTACCCAAGACCAGATTAAGGTTTGGACTGTACAGATATAAACCTTCCTGATCATTAAAAATTGGCGCGAAAGATTTATCCAAAGCTGGTGTAGCTGCCGTACCCTCCTGAATAGCTGCTGTACTCAAACGTATAGCTTTAGCATTGCGGCTGGTTGCTGAGTCACTTATCTTGAGAGTGGATGGGTTATCATTGGTATTCAACCGGATAATATTAGCCATACCAAGTGACTGGTTATGCTGGGTATTGTCTGAAGCTTGAGTCTGAAATAAACGGACTTGAGATCCATTTAGGCTCAGGCCATTTGCTACGAATTGCATCCGCAGTCTTTGATTTCTATCAAGATCCTGATCATTTCCATCAGAAGTTGGCTTGGGAATCGGTGCTCCCGTAATGGGATTTAATGTATTAGAGGAATCCCAAGAGCGTGAAAAAGCATCCAGCCAGAAACCCAGCTTGATATTATTATCTGATTCATCGGCATCAACTTTAACCAGGGGAGCTTCTAGAGCCAGATAGCTGATATCACCAGAAGGATTTTTTGCAGCGAACTGTTTAATATTGGTCGCTGTTCCGGCACGGAATAACCATGGATTTGCAGCATCTCCCCAGTTAAACCCCTGATTACTGAACCTCTGGTTCAAGTCTGAATTGGATTTTGATAAGGCCAGACCGTAGATAAAAATGTCTGCTTTATTATGCATTGCTGCGGCTTGGGCGGCGGTCAGTTTAAGTTGTTCATAGTTCTCACCCGTCGGAATAATTCGGATGAAACCTGTATCATACTTAGCTGCATCGGTAATATTTGAACGGTTATAACTTGAAGCTGCCGACTGATCATTGGGTCCCTGAAAGACCATTTTAAAATTCTCGGGAAGAAGTGCTATTCCCTCTCCTGTTGTTTCAGCTAAACGGTCATCAGACAAGGATTCAAGTGCATAACCAGTTTGGGTCAAGCATAAGCCGGCCATAGCGGCCAAACAGGACATACGAAATCCTGTAGTCTTCCAATGATGAATCATCTCGGTCTTCCTTTTTATCTGATGCTCCGCATCATTTATTTTTATTCCTCGATATCTTGGTATTTCTAGCTTTATTCAATTATTGCTATAGCAGTACTTATACCTAGATCTTTTAAAGTTAATTATGCTGAATATAAATGTAATTGCAAAAAAAATAGCCTTGAAAGACATGGTTTCCGATGAATGAATTGTAAAAAAATAGGCGGATTCAAATGATCCGCCTATTTATAAATGAAACCTGAATTATGCTTTTGGCAAAGTCACACCTCGTTGTCCCTGATATTTCCCGCCACGATCCTTATAAGAAGTTTCACACACTTCATCACTTTCAAAAAACAGCATCTGAGCAACACCCTCACCTGCATAAATACGCGCTGGCAAATTGGTAGTATTTGAAAATTCTAACGTAACATGGCCTTCCCACTCTGGCTCCAGCGGCGTGACATTAACAATAATACCGCAGCGTGCATAGGTGGATTTACCCAGACAAATTGTTAGTACATTGCGTGGAATACGGAAATACTCTACCGTACGGGCCAAAGCAAATGAGTTAGGTGGAATAATACAGACATCTGATTCAATATCGATGAAACTTTTATCATCGAAATTTTTTGGATCAACAATTGCAGAATGGACATTTGTAAAAACTTTAAACTCACGTGCACAGCGAACATCATAGCCATAGCTGGACACACCATAAGAAATCAGTTTTTGACCATTTTCATCGAGGCGGACCTGGTTTTCTGCATACGGTTCAATCATGCCGTGTTTTTCGCTCATTTCGCGAATCCAACGATCAGACTTAATAGCCATGTTGTTTCTATCCAAAAATACTGAAAATCAATTATTGCGCTGTACTTTAACTTAAATCTGTCACAATGAAAACAAGATCAGCTACAAGCCTTGAGACGTATGCATGTTGAATATTATTACAGACTCAGTAAAGCCGAGTAGCTTAGTGGAATAGAAAAGCTGACCAAAATCAAGGAAGCCGTTCGCTGTAGATTACGCTGATTTAACCACCGGACTTTTGGAGTATTCAAACTTGAGCCAATAAAAGTCCAGAATAATGCAATCGGCACAATAAGAGCCAGAAAAACTCCCATATGCACAGCATAGATAGACCAGTTGACCCATGCAGCAACCGGAAAAATAGCTGAAGCAAACAATAAAGCTTTAGGATTGAGTAGAGTCGCTACAAATAGCTCACGAGGACGAATCGCGGGCTGGTTCAGATCAAGCTGTACATTTGCAGTTTTCCATAGTTTAACTGCCAGAAAAATAATATAAAACGCACTTAAAAGCTTTAATAAAGTTGGTAGGATCGGCAGGGTAGCTGATACTGTATCAATCAAGGTGCCCCAGACAGTAATGGCAATAATATAACCTAAAACTTCTGCTGGAATTAAACGTGCAGAACGTCGCACCCCAAGCCGGATTCCAGAAGAGGCTAATAGAGTATTTGTCGGTCCTGGTGTAAGCAGCACGCTTGCCACTAGGCCAATAAAAAGCCATGAAATCATAGAGTCACCTCACTATTGAGTGAGCGAAGATTAAAGGAGTTTATAAACTCTCGCAAAATATAATTTTAGGAGCCTTTATAAAATAGAATTTACCACCGAGTGTTATTTATATAAATATATTAAATACAATAATTTGTAAGAAAAAATACAAATAGAACGCTTGAGTCACTTCTTCTGTTCGAAAGACTATAAATAAAAAAGGATCAGAGCTGATCCTTTTTTATTTATAGCTAGGTAGTTGAAATATTAAGCAGCTGCTTCTGTAGTAACTCCTGCATTTTGTACCTCAGCTGCCTGAACAGGCACGGTTTTTTTCGCAGCAGGAAATGAAGGAGTATAAACCACTGTAGCAGAACTGATCACAGGAGCAGCCGCGACCAGCATACCTAAAGAGAGAGGTAAAACTTTCAGGAGAGTTTTCATAAGGTTAGCTCTAAAAATAACAGTTAAAAAACAGCTGAGAGCTTAGCGGGGAGCCGGTAAAGAAAAAATGATAAAAACGGCGAAAATTTTCAAATTGACTTGGCAGTCATTCTAGAGTAAATACTTAATTAATTTTAGTTATTTTAAAATATCAAACAAAAAAACCTTCTTGAACTTCACCCTGCCGTATCAAGAAGGCTTTGCTTTCAGAATATCGAAATTAGAAGATGCGCTTCTCATCTCGACTATGCTGAGGCAGTTTTTCAGCAATTTTTCTGGCAATTTCAATATAACTTTCAGCTGCCTCATCCTCTGCAATTACGGAAGGTTTACCGGCATCGGTATTTTCACGGATCTGAACATTGAGTGGAAGACGGCCAAGCAGCGGAATCTGGTACTGATCTGCCAACTGGTCACCTCCGCCTGTGCCAAAAATCTGCTCCTCATAACCACAATTTGAGCAGATATGTGTAGACATATTTTCGATTACACCTAACACCGGAATTTTTACCTTATTGAACAGTTCGATTCCCTTAGTGGCATCCATTAATGCTACATTCTGAGGTGTAGTTACAATTACAGCACCTGTTACTGGAATACGCTGAGCCAATGTAAGCTGTATATCCCCTGTTCCAGGTGGCATATCAATTACCAGCACATCCAGTTCAGGCCATAAAGTCTGGTTAAATAGCTGCATCAGCGCGCCTGTAGCTTTGGGACCACGCCACGCTACAGGTGTATTGTGATCTCCGGTTAAATGGCCGATTGAAAGTACGGCCATGCCATATGCTTCAAGAGGAACAAAATTTTCTGCTTCAATAAGAGGCGTATGTCCAGCATTGCCAAGCATAGTCGGAATACTCGGCCCATAAATATCGGCGTCCAGTACGCCAACTTTTAAGCCCAGTTTCTGTAATGCTAACGCCAGATTAACAGTTGTTGTAGACTTGCCTACCCCACCTTTTCCAGAAGAGACCAGAATAATATTCTGAATACGTGAATGTTTTGGTACATCGCGTTGCTGGGGCGCAGCTTTTTCAATAGGTGGATTATTCGGGTCATTGTCAGGCGCAGTATTAGGACTGACTTGAGCTGAAGCATCCACTACCGGCGGTAAAGAACTTTTCTCACTCTGGCTATCTTGAGCAGGGGTCGCAGCTGCGAGATTATTTTTTTGTTGAATTACATGCAGGTTCAGTTCTTGCAATCCGCATTTTTCTAACTGGTCAGCCAATTCATCATGTAATTGCTGTAGATAAGGCTTTTCTTCAGGATATGTTTTAATGGTCAGTTGCAGGGTTGCCTCATGCAATTGCAACTGGGTAATACGGTCCTGCAAACGGTTATTAGAATGCGGCAGCACATAATTTTGCAGTACCTGCTGGATTTCTTCTTCTTTCACGCCTTTAGCTGGTGAAAATACTGATTTTAATGAAGAAAACCATGACATAACTTTGACTCCAAACCGGACCATTTCTGCTGAATAGGGTTAGTTTACCTGTAAGTGTCGTGAAGGTTAATAGCTGTTCTGTGCCAGACAGACAAAAGCCTCTAATTTTCAAGTAATTTAGTCAGCTTTATAGCTGTTGGTTTCTAATTTCTTTTCTAAATCTAGTTCTATTCAATTCTTTTTAATTATCTCTGCCTTTATTTATCAAATAAAAATTTGGTCTTATTTTCTTTGAAAACTCATTTTTCTTTCTTTACTTAACTACAGCGTGAGACTTACTGTTAAATAAAGCCTCGCTTTGTTTTCCTTCGCTCATCAGGTAAAATTGACCGTCTTAAATAATGAATACGAATGAGAGAGTCAATCTGTGCGTAATATCTTAGTCACTAACGCCCTTCCCTACGCTAATGGCCCCATCCATATGGGACACTTACTTGGTTATATCCAGGCGGATATCTGGGTTCGTGCTATGCGTGCAATGGGCCATGACGTGACTTATGTCTGCGCAGATGATGCTCACGGTACAGCAATTATGTTACGTGCCGAGGCAAATGGCATTACACCGGAAGAACAGATTGCCAATGTGCAAAAAGAACACATTCGTGACTTTAATGGCTTTGGGGTTCACTTTGATCATTATGACTCTACCAATAGCGACACGAATAAAGCACGCTCTCAAGAAATCTATATTAAAAACCGTGAAGCTGGAAATATTGCGGTTCGCCCGGTTACTCAGCTATTTGACCCTGAAAAAGGCATGTTCCTCTCAGACCGTTTCATTAAAGGTACCTGCCCAAAATGTAAAACGGAAGACCAATACGGTGACTCGTGTGAAGCATGTGGAACGACCTATAATGCAACTGAGCTGATTAATCCAAAATCAACTTTAAGCGGCGCGACACCAGTAGAGAAATCTTCAGATCACTACTTTTTTAAATTACCTAACTTTTCAGAATATCTGCAGACATGGACTCGTGATTCAGGACGTTTACCGGTTTCAATTGCCAACAAGTTAGATGAATGGTTTGATGCAGGGCTTTCAGACTGGGATATTTCCCGTGATGCGCCTTATTTTGGTTTCGAAATTCCAGATGCACCGAATAAATACTTCTACGTTTGGGTAGATGCACCGATTGGCTATATGTCGAGTTTTGAAAACTATATCCAGACCAAACGCCCAGATTTAAATTTTGATGATTTCTGGAAAAAAGATTCTGAAAATGAGGTGTATCACTTCATTGGAAAAGATATCGTTTATTTCCATGCCCTGTTTTGGCCTGCCATGCTTGAAGGTGCTAATTATCGTACCCCTACAGGTTTATTTGTAAACGGCTTTCTGACTGTTAATGGACAGAAAATGTCAAAATCTCGTGGGACCTTTATTAAAGCAGAAACGTATCTGGAACATTTAAATCCTGAATACCTGCGGTATTATTTTGCTTCAAAGCTTTCAGACAAAGTAGAAGATTCCGACCTTAACTTGGACGACTTTATTCAGAAGGTAAATTCTGACCTAGTTGGAAAAGTGGTTAATATTGCCAGCCGCTGTGCCAAGTTTATTAATACTAAATTTGATCATAAACTATCTGCTGAATGTGCTGAACCTGAGCTGGTACAGAGTTTTATTGAAGCTGGCGATTCGATTGCGAAGGCTTATGAAGCCCGTGAATTCTCGACTGCTATTCGTGAAATCATGGCCTTGGCTGACCGTGCAAATCAGTATATTGATGAGAAAAAACCTTGGGCGCTTGCGAAAATTGAAGGTGAAGAGCTTCAAGTTCATAATGTATGTTCTGTCGGTATTAACCTGTTCCGCCAACTGGCAATTTACTTGGCGCCCGTACTTCCAGTATTAGCTCAACAGGTTCAAGACTTTTTGAAGCTTGACAGTTTTAACTTTGAATCCCGTAAGCAGATACTGGTAAATCATGAAATTGGACTATTCCAGCCGCTGATGCAACGCGTTGATCCAAAAGCAGTTACAGCAATAGTTGATGCATCTAAAGAGTCATTAGGAGCACCTGTGGCAGAGCCTGCTAAAGTAGAGAAGAAAAAAGAAAAAGCCAAAGAGAAAAAAGCTGAAGCTCAAGTCGGTGAAGCAGACATTATTGGTATTGAAGACTTTATAAAAGTTGACCTGCGTGTAGCAGAAGTTTTAGAAGCTGCGCATGTAGAAGGGTCTGATAAGCTTCTTCAACTTACCTTAAATGTTGGCGAAACTGAACCGCGAAATGTATTTAGTGGAATTCGTGAGTTTTACCAACCTGAAGATCTTAAAGGTAAATTAGTTGTTATGGTGGCAAACCTGGCCCCACGTAAAATGCGTTTTGGTATTTCTAACGGGATGGTTCTGGCGGCAGGTAATGGCGAAGGTGTGTGGGTAATTTCACCTGAGAATGGTGCTAAACCGGGTGATAAAGTGTCTTAACACTCAACACTTAAACTGCATAAGGTCTTTATAGCAATTATAGAGGCCTTTTTATTTAAAAGTATAATTAATTTATTGAAATTTATTCTAAATTATTAAAAAATACCTGCGCTTTTTTATTTATTACAATTATTCGGGGAATATATGAAAAATCTATTAGTAATTGCACTAGCTGCATCAACTATTGCAATTACAGGTTGTACGATGCGTATTGCAGATATGACGGTTGCTTCAACCAAAAACTATAACTTAAACTCTAATCAGTTTATTAAAGGTGAACGCGTTACAGGTGAAGATAAAGTACCTGTTATATTGTTTCCACTAGGCATACCAAACTTTAAAACTGCTATTGATCGTGCCATTGAAAAAAATCCATGCTCTGTAGCGCTTTCTGATGTAGTTATTACTCAATTAAATCAGGCTTTTCTTGTTGGTCAAATTGGTTACCGTGTAGAAGGCTCTCAAGTGATTGACCTTTCTCAACCAAACTGTAGAAAATAAGATAAAAGCCCCTCAAGTGAGGGGCTTTTTAAACAAGCCTTATTATTTCATAAAAAAAAGAAATTATTACTTCATCCCAAAAATTAATTTAAGACCTAATAATGTCATTACACCACCAGCAATCCGGTCAAAAATAGCTTTAAACTTCAAATAAACCTGACGTGGCTTCTCGGCAGATAGTGCAACAGCTACCAGAGAATACCAGCCAGCATCAATAAAGAAACACAGCAGAGGTAAGACCACATAAAAATAGGGAGGTATTTCTTTAGGTAAGAGTGCAGTAAAAATACTGGCTAAAATAATAGAAATTTTAGGATTACTTAACTGTGTAATCAGGCCTAAACGATAAGCTTGGGCATAGCTCATCGGTTGAACTGATCCATAGGTACTACCCATTGGTTCTTTAGCATGCTTAATAATTTTATAAGCCAGCCAAAGTAAATATAAACCGCCACAGACTTTCAAAATAAAATAGGCCGAAGGCACAGCCAGCAATATGGCTTGTAACCCCATGACGGCAAGAAAACCAAACAATGCTGCGCCAGTCCCTGTGCCCAGTGCAGTAAACAGGCCATGCTTACGTGAAATCGCAATTGAATTTTTTGCCACATAAATAAATGTTGGGCCCGGACTTATTGCGCCCAGCATCAGAGCTAGTGCAATTGAACCTATAATAAATAACGATTCCACAAGCGTGTCCTCAAATCATTAGAGAGAAATCTTTAATCGTGGTCTTTATAGCGAAGTGCATAGATTTAGTCTATCAATTTATTAGAAAACATACAGCAGCCAAGATACAAACTGAAATTGTATAGTATTAAATAAAGACTCAGAATATTTTTATATTAAGAAAATAGCAGAGTATAACTTTATCTCATGAAACTTGCTGAAGCGTTGATACTGCGAAGTGACTTACAGACCAAGCTTGCATCTTTGCAGCAACGTATTAATAACAATGTACTGATACAAGAAGGCGACCAGCCCAGTGAAGACCCCGAGCAATTGCTAAAAGAAGCATTTGCAGTCAACACCGAGCTGCATGATTTGATTAAACGGATTCACATGACTAATGCCCAGGCCCAAACCGTTCAGGGTAAAGCTTTACTGGATGTTTTAAATGAACGGGATTTCCTGATTAGTCAGCATCGTATTCTTCAACAGGCAATTGACAGTACACGGCGTGAATCTGCAAGATACAGTTCCAGTGAAATTCGCTGGATAAAAGTAGTCTCTGTCAGCGATCTACAAAAACAGGCCGACCAGATCAGTCAGAAATTGCGTCAGAACAATCTGGAAATTCAAGCATCAAACTGGCAAGTAGATCTCATTTGATTATTTTATTGATCTGTTTTTAAAAACAGGACAATATTCAAAGTTCGGGCATATTGGGCGAGTACAAGACCTTTTTATCCGGTTTGTAAGGTTTTAAATAAGACAAACCCTTGCATAGAGGTAAGACGTCTACTTCAATACTTCATTAGTCTGACGTAGCACTTTTCATCTTTTATCTCTTACTCTTTAGTTGGCACTACCGCGTACTGACAATATGCCCACCTTCCTTTCTTTTTCAGCTAACTCTCTTGTAAGGATATAATTTGTCTTATGGCCTAGCTGTTTGTGTATCTGTCAAACGGTAATGCTGCTCATATACAGGCGTACCTGCAATACTGAGCGGTGTCTGAGTTACCGGTTTATTCAACTGATCTTGACCGCATCCGCTCAGCAGCATTAATACAAATAGATAAAAAATTGGGGACTGCTTTTCCATACTGGCACTCCTTTTTTGTTGTTGTTATTGTTTCATACTGAAAATAATACAACAGTCATCGCTCAGCAAACAGCCTGAATAAGTAAACTTTTATATAAAACTTATATTTACTTTAGCCTTCCTTAAACTTGCAGAAAACCATAAGGAGCATGCTCAAAACTGCCCCTTTGAAAAGTATAAATGCAGTTTTCTTTTTATACTATGGTGTCTTATATTTAACTAAAGCTTTAAAGTTTCAACAAAAAACTTACTTACATATCAGTATATAGCTTTCAATATATGCCTAGTCGAACTCTCCATCATTTTTAATACTTAAAAATTCAATTAGCGAGAAAGCTATGACTTGTAATAAGCTCACTCTTTGTTTGAAGCTTTATTTATAGAGTTGGCGGTCGCCTTAATATAGGGAAATATGAGTGGAACTTAAGGTTTATAACCTTGGGTTCTAAAACTGGGAAGCTGTATGGATAAAACACCACGTTTTATAGAAACTCCACCGGACTGGACACCGGATGAACGCCCGACCTTACCTGGTTCTCCAGCAGCAATCGCCCACTCACGCCCAAAGCGTTTTCTTTATCTGTTTATTGGATTATTTGTAGCCATTGCGGCCAGCTTGAGTAATGGCTTTATCACTGCCAATTTACCTATCATTCAGGGAGAATATGGTTTAACCCTATCAGAAGCGGCATGGCTACCAGCAGCCTATGTTATGGCTAATGTCAGCTCAAACCTGATTTTATTTAAAGCCCGACAACAATATGGTTTACGTCTGTTTTCAGAAGTCGGGCTGATTGCTTTTATTGCAGTTCTGATTCTGCATATTTTAGTACATACCTATGAAATGGCTCTCTTTGCCCGTTTTATTGCCGGTCTGGCTGCCGCGCCGCTCAGTTCTCTAGGTATGTATTATGTTATGCAAGCTTTCAAGAAAGAAGATATGGCCAAAGGTATTTATATTGCTTTTGGTTTTCAGCAGCTTGGCTTGCCTCTAGCCTGGATTATTTCACCTTACCTGGTCGATACTCATAGCTGGATGGTACTTTACACTTTTGAACTAGGGTTAGCCATCTGCTGTCTGGCAATGGTAGTTTCATTAAAATTACCACGCAGTCTAAGAATTTATGTTTTTGAAAAACAGGACTTTTTTACTTTTTTATTACTTGCTCCAGGTTTTGCCTCCCTGTGTATAGTACTTACTCAGGGACCAATCTTGTGGTGGTTTAATAGTGAATGGCTGGCATATGTGCTTATTGCTGGTCTTACCCTGTTAGTCGCCGGATTACTTTATGAACACTACCGGGTCAACCCGCTTATTATGACGCGCTGGTTGAGTACAGGGGCAATTTTACATTTTATTCTGGGCGCTTTTGCCATTCGTCTGCTCATGTCGGAACAAAGTTATGCCGCTGTCAGTTTTTTAAAAACGATAGGTATGGGGCCAGACCAGTTTGTGCCACTGTATATCGTTATTGGAGCGGGTATTCTGTCTGGTACACTTTTTAGTGCTCTAACCTTTTCTAGAGAGCGAATTATTATACATCTGGTACTGGCTGAGTTTTTGATCCTGGTGGCATGTGGTCTAGATTATCATCTGACCAGTGATGTACGGCCTTCCAATTTCTTTACCAGTCAGTTTCTGGTTGGATTTGCAGGTGGTGTTTTTATTGGCCCCCTGCTACTGGCCGGTTTTGCCAAAACACTAGCACAAGGGCCATCGCATGTCGTTACCTTCATTGTGCTGTTCTCTGCAACTCAGACTTTTGGCGGACTGGTCGGTTCTTCATTTTTCAATACCTACCAACAGCATCGTACCCAAAACTACAAAGCTGAAATTACTTTAGAAATGGACAGAACCGATCCACTGATTAGCCAGCGTTTACATCAATACCAAGTAGCCACAGCTGCCCAGTCACCTGATACGGTACTCGCACAAACTCAAGCATTACGAAACTTGAATCAAGTTGTAACCCGCGAAGCACAAGTCCGGGCCTATAATGATGTTATTGCCCTGAACGGGCTGTTTGCTGTAGTACTGCTAATCTGGGGTCTGTTTATTATTGTCCGGATGAAGATTGTTGCAAGACGCATGCAGACATAGACACAATCTGCAAGTTAAATGAAAATTTGATATAAAAACAGAATTTGAGTTATATCCATGCCAGAAGACCAAAATAAAACTGATCAACAGACAGAACCGGTAGCACAATCTGAACAGGTTGAGCATGAAAAGACTGAAGCTCCTGCTACACCTCAACCTTCCAGCAAGCTGATTCCAACCAGACATTCCACTTTATTCTGGATGCTGCTTGTTTTAATTATTGGTATTACAATTATCTTATGGGCCTGGCATTTAGGTCCGTTTCATACAGCAATCGAACGTACTGATAACAGCTATGTTAAAGGGCAAACAACTATTTTGTCTTCTCAAATTAATGGCTATATTCAGCAGGTTATGGTCAAAGACTTTGACTATGTCAAAAAAGGGCAACCTTTACTGAGAATTGATGCGAAAACTTATGGGGAACAAGTTGTCCAGGCAGAAGCTGCGGTAGAACAGGCAGAAAACAATCTGGCTAACCAAGAACAGGCAATTGCCCAGCACCGCGCCGATATTGCAGCAGCTCAGGCGCAGGTAGAACAGGTCAAAGCACAGTATGAACTAGCGCGTAGCCAGCTACAGCGCTATCAGCAGCTTGGTAATAGTGGTGCTGCCTCTAAAACAGAACAGGATAGAGCCGCAGCTGATGTAAAAAATGCACAAGCACAGCTTAGACAGGCTGAGGCAAATGTTGAGGTCGCACGTGAAGCATTGAAAACTGCTCAAGTGGCCCAGATTGGTCTGAAAGCACAGGTCAAAAATGCACAGGCACAACAAGCACAGGCTCAGACCACCCAAAATTATAGTCTGATCAGTGCTCCAATGGACGGCCAGCTTGGGGAGGTAAACCCGCGTGTGGGGCAATACGTTGCTGCAGGTTCACAGCTGTTATTTCTGATTCCAAAACAGACTTGGGTTATTGCCAACTTTAAAGAAACCCAGATTGCCAATATGAAAGTTGGTCAGAAAGCAAGTTTTACAGTAGATGCTTTGAATGATCGTCAGTTTACTGGTCGCGTAGAACGGATCGCTCCAGCAGCCGGTTCAGAATTTAGTGTAATTAAGGCTGATAATGCTACAGGCAATTTTACCAAGGTGGTACAGCGTATATCGGTACGGATTGCAATTGATCCAAATCAGCCAGGAATTAAGGATTTGCGTCCGGGTATGTCCGTAATCAGTTCAGTTGATACCAGCTCATAATGAGCTGTTTAAATAACTACCATGTAACAGCAGTGAACTGCCTTTTTAGCTACAACAGTTTATGATTGTTTTATCTTAGTCTAGTCTATATTGCCAGTTTTTATGCTTGACCTTTTAGCTCAGCCTGTACCTTACCAGACTATTATTCAGCACGCTCAACTGAGCTTAACTGTCAAGCGGCTAGATCTGGTTCATCCAGAAATTTCTGGCAATAAATTTTATAAACTTAAAAACAATATCCATTTTGCTCTGGCAGAAGGATTCAAACAACTTCTGACTTTTGGAGGCGCTTTTTCGAATCATATTGCTGCTACCGCCGCCGCAGGCAAACTTGCCGGTTTATCTACTATAGGTATTATCCGGGGAGAAGAACTGGCTCAGCGTCCGTTTAATCCAACCCTTATGCAGGCCCAAGCAAATGGCATGCAGCTCTATTTTATAAGTCGTCATGAATACAAATACCGGGCTGATCAGGCCTACCTGCAGACGTTACAGCAACGTTTTCCTCAGGCTTATATCATTCCAGA
>NZ_DJJJ01000051.1:0-8836 GCF_002434085.1 Acinetobacter sp. UBA6571
AATCCAGAACGTGCAGACCGTCAGGAAATGTTATCAATTGATGATATTTCAAAAGATATTTTACGTGTCCCGACTTTAGGGGTGATTCCAGAATGTCCAACTGTACTTCAGGCATCAAACGAAGGTAAACCGGTTATTCTATATACTGAAACCAGTGCCGGACAGGCTTATGATGACCTGGTTGCGCGCTTCCTTGGTGAAGAACGTCCTTATCGTCACATTACTGTGAAACCGAAGGGCTGGTTAGCACGACTATTTGGAGCATAATTATGGCAGGATTCTGGAGTAAGCTTTTTAGTGGTGATGAAAAACCATCAAGTGCTAAAACAGCTAAAGACCGACTGAAAGTCATCGTGGCCTCTGAACAGGGTTTAGGTAGACGTCTAAGCCAAGACAAAATAGACCAGATGAAAAAAGAAATTATGCAGGTGGTCAACCGTTATGTACGCGGTGTAGATGAGCAGCATATTCAGATGTCTGTTCGTTCTGAAGCGAACATCGAAATGCTAGAGATGAATATCAATTTGCCTGAAGAACGTTAATCTCATTACTGATTAGGCAACCGAATTAAATCAAGGCAAAATATGCAGCAGCGCATGGAAAGTATCTCTTTCTCCTGCTGCAAGTATTTTGCTTTTTTAATTTTGTTTTGAATACTGAGGAGATCGTGATGGCATTGTCACAGCCAGCAACATTCAATGAAGAATGGTCAGATGAACGTGTGTTTGGCTATTTGAATCAGCTTCCTCCTGAAGGCATAAATGCTGACTTTCACGTTCTCTATCATGCATTCAAGCATATGCGTCCAAGTGATTATGAACGTTTGCTGAACAGGTTTATTGCTGATGGCCGGGATCTAAATGCTACTAATCCTCAGGGACAACGTATTCATGAAGTGATTGCTGAATTTCCGCGCCAAAGTGCTCCATTTCTAGAAGTTCTAGCTAAGTTTGCTTAAAAACAGCTTTATAACCGAAATAATAAAAAACCTGCTTGAAGCAGGTTTTTTATTTAAAGACCTTTTATACTAAAATTTCACGCTTACCATTTGCACCCATCGCACTTACAATACCATTTTCTTCCATCTGATCAATAATGCGCGCAGCACGGTTGTAACCCAAGCTAAATTTACGCTGGAGAGAAGACGTAGAGGCTTTACGGGTTTCCAGTACAAATGCGACACACTGGTCGTAAAGCATATCCCGGTCGGAACCGCCTTCTCCACCATCCTCGAAACCGCGTGAGCTTGGTTCTTCATCAAACGGTGTCAATATCTCGTCAATGTAATCAGGATCACCACGTTCGCGCCATGCATCACAAATACGGTTAACTTCATCATCAGAAATGAAGGCGCCATGTACACGTTCGGGTTCAATTTTACCTGGCCCCAAGAACAGCATATCACCATGCCCTAACAAGTCCTCTGCCCCACCTGCATCTAAAATAGTACGGGAGTCAATTTTGCTGTTAACACGTAATGCCACACGGGTAGGAATATTGGCTTTAATCAGGCCGGTAATGACATCCACAGAAGGACGCTGAGTTGCAAGCAATAAATGAATACCAGCAGCACGTGATTTTTGCGCGAGACGAGTAATCATTTCTTCTGCTTTTTTACCCACCTGCATAATCATATCTGCAAATTCATCAGCCACAATCACAATCATAGGTAAAGGAGTTAAGCGTGGGGCACGCTCTTGAGTTGCCGAATCACCGGGTTTCCATGTCGGATCAATCAGATCCTCACCGTTCGCAATTGCTTCTTCGACCTTACGGTTATAATCAGTAATCTTACGAATTTTCATAAAGGACATCAGCTTGTAACGACGTTCCATTTCATTAACACACCAGTTTAGTGCACTGACCGCATCTTTCATATCAGTCACTACAGGCGTTAAAAGGTGAGGAATATCATTATAGTTAGCCAGTTCTAATTGCTTCGGATCAATCAGAATTAAACGCAACTGATCGGGGGTATATTTGAGCAGCATGGAAAGAATCATGGCATTTACAGCGACTGACTTACCCGAACCGGTAGTCCCTGCCACCAGCATGTGAGGTGCCTTGGCAAGATCAGTCAAAACCGGATTACCTGAAATATCCTTACCCATAGCCATTGAGATAAGACCATTCGGGTCGCGATATGCTGGTGTTTCCAGTAGCTCGGTTAAACGTACCATTTCACGGCTACTGTTCGGTACTTCGATTCCAATATAAGGTTTGCCTGGTATAACTTCTACTACACGCACCGAAGCCATGGACATTGAGCGAGCCAGGTCACGGGAAATATTGGTTACTTTAGAAGCTTTTACCCCAGGCGCCAGATCCAGTTCAAAACGGGTGACTACCGGCCCTGGCTGAGCCTCAACCACCTTGGCTTTAACATTAAACTCCTGCAACTTGATTTCTAGCAGTTCTGACAGGCGTGCCAACTGCTCAGCAGTAAAGTTTACTTTCTTGTTCGGGTCTACCGGATCTAGAATGTCAACTGGAGGCAAAGTTGATAGATCACGACGCTTGTGTACCACTTGCATGGCACGTGACATCGGCCGCCCGGCCCGGTCAGTTAATGGCGCATCAAGATCAAATTCTTCTTCAATTTCTTGAGGTTTACCAGCCGTTTCATGCCAAGCCTCAATAAAGGCTTCTTTATCTTTGGCAAGAATTTTACGCTCATCTAGATGTTGCTCAATCTCTGTTTCACGCTCTGGTGCATTAAACTGAGTTTTAATCTCTGCTTTTACAAAGGGTGTAGACTGAGCATAACTGCTTGTTGTTCTCACAGGCTGATCTTTAAAGTGATCTTCATCTTCCACCAGAAAATCAACCAGCTCCTCAAGCTCAGCAACATCACTGCCGTTATTCTGCATAGACTGTCTCATCAGTGCAGATTGAACTCCCGTGGCGCTTGCTGCCCCAGAAACACTGGCTGTCACACTGGATACAGTAGCTGATGCGGCAGATGAGCCCTGTCCATTTGATATATTTTTGCTGTTAAAAGGTGTATGTACATCTGTTGCCGTTTTAGTTGGCGGTACAGCAGCTAACAGTTCATCAAAAATCTGGTCATCATTCCAGTCCAATATCTCATCATCATGTGATGTTTGAGGCTGATACGCAGGAGAACGGGATTCAGGCTGTCTTTCTTCCTGAGCCACTACCACTTGTTGCAGATGCTCATGTGGTGTAACCGGTTTGTCATCTTCGGCAGCTTTTAACAGGGCATCAATATCACGGTCATGATTATCATCATGTTGTAAAGCACGCCATACTTCACCGGTTGCGACCACACGCTGGCTGTCCTGCTGTAACTGATGGGCTTTTTCTAAAGTACGTTCAAACTCTGCTTCATCTTCAGGATCAAGTGAAGGCATCTGATGTTGTATCTGCTCTTTTGCCAACATATCGTTAAATAGACGCTCTGCTTGCAGGTCTGCTGCTGAAGGTTGAGAGACTATCTTAGCTGGCTGCTTTATTTCTGAAGCTAAAACCTGCTCTTGTGCAGATTCTCTGGTTCTGATCGCGACCGACTTTTTTATTGGTTGCTGTTCAGTGCGGTCAAAGTCTGATTCACTGGAAGGTACATTACGGTAAAACAGATCTTGCAGGTATGCAGGGGTTGCCTTAAGCGTAACCCAGGTTTTATTCCATTGAATACCAAATGCCAAGGTCAGTAAAATTAGACAAAATACAATCAGAAAGAAAGTAGCACCATAAATTGTTAACACCTGCGCCAGACTACTTCCCAGTTCATAACCGATAATGCCACCAGAGGCATTTTCCAGAGTATCTGCAGGTAAATTCCAGTGTAGATATAAAAGGCTGGACGTGGTCAGGATTAAAAAAAACTGGGCAGCATAACGAAACGGACGGTTCAGGAAACTGCGTGGCCACCAGAGCTGGATAGCTTCAATAAACAGGTAGATGGGAATAAGCAAACTTGCCCATCCTACAAAGCCAAAAAGCAAATCTGCAATCCAGGCACCCGCTACGCCACTGGCATTAGAGACTTGCTGGGTATCACTGGAAATATGCATCCACCCGGGGTCAAACGGTGTATATGTTACTGTTGCCAGAAACAGGTAAATCCCGAATGAAACCAAGAATAATGTCATTAATAAGCGCTGTGCATAAACATTTGACACCGCAGTCATATACTGTCCCGTAACCATTTATCAATTGATGTTCTTATATAGAAGCCGTCAGGCTTTCTTCAAAGAAGAAAACTTTATATTATGCACCGGTTCCCATTAAAATGATGCATCATTATTTATTTGTGTTGTTAACATATTTTATATAGCTCAAACCGATTTCCATCATCAAGATTATCCACATGGATTGAACACAACTTTGCTGATGTTTCACGTATACTTTTAACAATTCTACATAAAAAAGGATAGCTTTAATGAGCATTCGTCACTCACGGTTAATTATTTTGGGTTCGGGCCCTGCCGGTTACAGCGCAGCAGTGTATGCAGCACGTGCAAACCTAAAGCCGACACTCATTGCAGGCATGCAGATGGGTGGCCAGCTTACGACCACTACTGAAGTAGACAACTGGCCAGGTGACCCTGAGGGTCTGACTGGTCCAGCTTTAATGGAACGTATGCATGCTCATGCAGAGCGGTTTGGTACTGAGATGATTTATGACCATATTAATGAAGTGGACTTAAATGTTCGTCCCTTTGTTTTGAAGGGTGATATGGAAGAGTACACCTGTGATGCCCTGATTGTGGCAACAGGCGCAACTGCCCAGTATCTTGGTCTGGAATCCGAAGCCAAATTTATGGGCCAGGGTGTAAGTGCCTGCGCAACCTGTGATGGTTTCTTCTACAAAAACCAGAAAGTTATGGTAGTAGGTGGAGGTAATACTGCGGTTGAAGAAGCATTGTATTTATCAAATATCGCTTCACATGTTACGCTTGTACACCGTCGTGACAAACTGCGTTCAGAAAAGATTTTACAAGATCACTTGTTTGAAAAAGAGAAAGAAGGCAAAATTTCGATTCTCTGGAACCATCAGGTTGAAGAAGTCCTGGGCGACAATACGGGAGTAACCGGTGTAAGACTTAAATCTGTTCAGGATGACACACTACGTGATGTTGATGTTCAAGGTTTATTTGTTGCTATTGGCCACAAACCAAATACCTCAATGTTTGAGGGCCAGCTTGAATTACGTAATGGCTATATTCAGGTACAAAGTGGCACAGCAGGTAATGCGACTGCAACGTCAATCCCAGGCGTATTTGCAGCAGGTGATGTAGCAGATGATGTTTATCGCCAGGCCATTACCTCTGCGGGCTCAGGCTGTATGGCTGCACTTGATGCAGAGAAATACCTGGATGGTTTAACACCAGAAAGTTAACAGAGTTTGGTTATTTTCTTAATAGCCGCCTTAGTGCGGCTATTCTTATTTTCAGTTTTACAGTTGTGCTTGTATGGCTGTATGAAATTACTTACCATAAATTAAAGTGATTTTTTCAGACTGAATCATGACCATGCTTCCCCCCTCTCAATATATTTTTCCTGATCCTATAGAAGCCGATCCTGAAGGCGAAGGCCTCATATGTATTGGGGCTGACCTCTCTCCATCTACTTTATTAGAAGCTTACACACATGGGTTATTTCCCTGGTTTAATGCAGGTGAACCTATTTGCTGGTGGTCACCAGAACCACGCTGTGTAATTTATCCAGAACATTATAAACCGAGCAAATCTTTACTACGGAGTATGAAAAAGTACGACTATCACATCACGGTCAATCAGGCCTTTGAACAGGTTATTTCCTCATGTGCCCTACCGCGTAGCTATAGTGAAGAGACGTGGATTTCCAAACAAATTATCCAAGGCTACTGCAACCTGTTCAATGCAGGTTTTGGTTATAGTGTTGAAGTCTGGGACGATACAAAGTTGGTAGGAGGCCTGTATGGGGTCACCATTGGCAAAGGCTGTTTCGGTGAATCGATGTTCAGTACCCGCACTGATGTTTCAAAAATGGCTTTTTATAGCCTCATGTTAATTGCAAAGGAGAATAATTTACCTTGGGTCGACTGCCAGCTGGTAAATGAACATCTGCTTAGCTTGGGTGCCTGTACAGTTTCTCGGCAGGATTATCTTAAATCGTTACAAGATGTAATTATTCAACCTGCTATCGATTGGAAAAAGTATCAGGAGCGTGTATTTTCAAGTGAAACAGTTGCACTTAATAGCCGCCTGAGCGAATGATAATAATGAGGGACCATGTATGAAATCTTATCACCCTAAGTCCCTGTTAAATGACTTGCAGTACTATATTACACCACCACATGACTGTAGTTATCTAGAAAAGAAATCTGCACGCATGGTCTTTCTGGACCCTGTTCATCGTATTGACGTAGAAACATTGTCTGAACTTTCTCGGCTAGGCTTCCGACGTAGTGGCGACTTTATCTATCGTCCAGAATGCCATCTGTGCCGGCAATGCCTTTCCTGTCGGGTCCCTGTAAATGCTTTTCAAATGAACAGCAGCCAGAAAAAAGCATGGAAGCGTAACCAGAATTTACGCATGAATATTATTTCAACCCGTGATGCAACCTGGCAGCATTATGCACTGTATGAGCGCTATATTTTGGCACGTCATGCTGATGGAGACATGTATCCACCCAGTCAAGACCAGTTTGAAAAATTCTTGGTACATAGCTGTACAGAAAGCTTCTTTCTTGAGCTGTGGAAGGATGAACAGCTCATCAGCGTTTCTACATGTGATCCGCTGGATGATGGTATTTCAGCGGTTTATACTTTTTTTGATCCTGATGAAAACCGTCGCTCCCTAGGAGTATTTGCAATTTTAAAGCAGATTGAATATGTAAAAATGCTAGGTCTAGATTACATTTACCTCGGTTACTGGGTACCACATTCAGCTAAAATGAACTATAAATCCCAATATACCCCATTAGAAATTTTACTAGATGGACAGTGGCGGCATTTGAACCGATCCTTAAACGCTGAAGAGATTCATGCGCTGGGTGATTCGCTCCTCACCACCCTTCCTTCGGGCTGGAATCAGCTGATTGTTAAATAAATCAGTTTGACTTAGCGAAATAACTGGCTGAAATCCTCACTACAAGACTTGACCATGATAATGGCATGTTCACGTCCTCCATTCGGTCCAGGATAATAATTACGTCGCTGATCAATTTGATGAAAGCCGCTCTTTTCATAAAGTGCAATGGCAGCTGTGTTGCTTTCACGTACTTCCAGAAAAATTTGTACAGGCATATTTTCTAAAAGTGAAATTGATTGCTCAAGCAGGGTATAACCTAGTCCTTTACCTTGCCAGGAAGGATGAATAGCCATTAATAACAGGTTAGCTTCATCTAGAACGGGCTGTAGAATACAGAAGCCGATAACCTGACCTTGCAGCTCGTATACAGTACACAGATAACTTTGTAATGCCTCTTCGAATAATCGAAAAGACCACGGGTGAGTTTGAACCTGTTTTTCAATCTCAGTCACCTGAGGCAGGTCAGATTTTTGCATTAAGCGGATCATATACAACAGGGCTTTTATAGCTATCCAACTTGCATTATAAGAATTGTTTATGAAAAATCGAGAATAAAAAAGGACAATTTAAATTGTCCCTTTTCTTATATACTTTTAGAAACCTAGTTTATTACGCCATTTTTCTAAAAGAGCTGTGGTATCTGTATCATTTGGATGAAATTTTGGTCTTAAAAAGTCTGCCAGTTCAGGAATTTGTCGAGTTATAAAACCCTTACGGCCATACATAAATTTCAGCATATATCTGGTATCTTTCCAGGTTAGTTTTTTATCTGCGCTTAAGAGACGCACAGTAAAATATGACTGTGTAAAGAAAATCAGCGTTAAGGCAATGATTAGCGCCGAAGAGCGCATAAAATAAGCCTTAGGCCCTTGCCCATACATTGCTGTATAAACATCAAAGGCTACAGCTTTATGCTCATTTTCCTCTATGGCATGCCACATCCAGAGTTTATACATGGTCTCATCATTAAATAAGGCCTGCACATCTGCATTCTGCAACAGCTCAGCCGCGATAGTGGCAGTAAAATGTTCAAGAGCACATGTACCTGTTAAATCAACCATTTCCTTGGTGTAACCGAACGGTTTCATCAGACGGTATACGACTTCCGTACCTACTTTAAGTACCTGCCCTGTCTGCTCTTCCATTTTACGCACATCATAACCATAAGCCTGAGCAGAAGCATTAAAGGCAAGATGCTCCTTAGAATGCATAGCTTCTTGCCCGATAAAAGCACTAATCTCTTTTTGAAGTACTGGATCTGAAAGTTTAGGGTTTTGACGTACCGCACGGGTACTATCTACAAAAAATTTTTCACCCTCTGGGAACAGTGCAGATAAAGCTGTCATAAAATGGGTTATACCGGCATCACCGCTCGCCCAGTAACGTGGAACCTGATTAAATTCAAAGTCCATACGACGTACAGGAAAGCTAGCACCAGCACGATTTGAAATATTTACTTTAGCATTCATTAGGGTTACTCCTCGCAAGTGAGCAATTCGCTAGCTTGCTTTTATTTTTTGATTTCTTATTTCTTATCATACGTTTTTTTTATTGTGCTATAAGGGCAGATAAGGACATAGAATTATCAGTTAAGGACAGCTGATATTTATTATTGTCTGACAATTTTATAAAGCTATTTAAATGCATATTTATATAAATAAAAAAAGCGCCCTAAAAGGACGCTTTTTTTGACACAGTAAAGTGATTATGCAGTTACTTTCGCAACAACACCAGCACCTACTGTACGGCCACCTTCACGAATCGCAAAACGCAGACCAGCGTCCATCGCGATCGG
>NZ_DJJJ01000039.1:0-14471 GCF_002434085.1 Acinetobacter sp. UBA6571
TTTACGATGGGATGACTATCAAATTGCATAAGCTTAACTTCGATAGTCTGAATCTTTTGATCTAGGTTTGAAAAAGTTTATTTATATAGTTATTCGAATAATTTAAATAGATAATCAGGATCTTCTTCCATTGCCTTGTACAGGTAAAAACCGCTATTAAAACCGCCAAAATTGCTAAAATTAATATCCAAGATAATTTATTCATTAAGACTGATATTATCACTAATAATTATAAGAGTACCCATCAATACAGGACGAATGTAATAAAGACAACCATTGTTCGGTAAGGTCTTAAACAAGTAGCTATATGTTAGGTTGAAGAGGGCTATTATGTTTATGCCTTAGGGAGCTTTGACCTATAAAACTTTACTAATCATGCACGGGATAGGTCTACTGTTAACCTGTTGAACAGGTATCATATGGTTCAGCTTTAATAATATATTTGCATGAATATAAAAACGTCACATAATCCGGCTGATTTTCAGTGGTCCTTCCTTCTTCCCAAGTATTGGGCAATTTGGTTAATAGTTTTTATATTTTCCTTTTTAGCTGTCTTGCCCTGGTGCATTCAATGGAGGATAGCTAGACTGCTTACTAATCCTGCATGGAGGTTTTTATCTAGCCGTCGGCAAACGACTATCCTGAATCTGGAGATCTGTTTTCCTGAAAAGAGTCCAGATGAAGTCGAGCTGGCTGCAAAAGAAGTATTTTTTAATGCCTTGATTGGCCTGTTTGAGGCATTAAATGCTTGGTACGCCCCCAAATGGTTTAAATCTCGTGTATACATTCAGGGACTTGAATATATAGAAAATGCAAAGGGTCAGGGTATTCTGCTTTTAAGCTCTCACACTACTTTATTAGATGCAGGGGGATATATGTGCAGCTTGTTCTTTGAACTGGATGTTGTATATCGACCTCAAAATAATCCTTTATTAGAGATGCTGATTTATCGGGGCAGAGCAAAGGTATACAACAACCAGATTTCAAAAAATGATATGCGAGGTTTAATCAAGGAGTTAAAACAGGGCCGGGCAGTCTGGTATAGTCCTGATCAGGACTTTGGCCTCAAGCAGGGCGTAATGGCCCCTTTCTTTGGAGTTCAAGCCGCCACAGTAACTGCCCATAGGCGTATAATGCAAATATCAAATACCTTAGCTATCCCTCTGTACTTTTACAGAACAGGAGATATTAGAAATCCTCAATATCATATTTTGCTGGAGCCACAGCTTGAGGACTTTCCGGGTAAGGATGAAATTACTGATGCCACTAGAGTAAACAAAATATTAGAACGTCAGATACGTATGGCGCCTACACAATATATGTGGTTTCACCGGCGCTTCAAAACCCGTCCTGATGGCTATGATAAGATTTATGGAAGTAAATAATCTCAAACAATAAAAAAAGCACTCTAGGGTGCTTTTTTTAATTACTTGCTATGTGTTATAGAGCAACAATATTTACAGCATTAGGGCCTTTTTGACCTTGAGCAACACTGAAAGATACCTGCTGACCTTCGAATAAAGTTTTAAAACCAGAGCTGGCAATTTCACTAAAGTGAGCAAAAACATCTGATCCAGATTCTTGTTGAATAAAACCGAATCCTTTAGCTTCGTTAAACCACTTTACTGTACCATTGATAGTATTAGACATAATAAATCCTATTGAATTTTAATAATTTTTAGTCGTTTTTAATGACTGAGTATAACTTTGAAAATAATAAAGAATGGAACTTAAAATCTGAAAAAAACGAAGAATTATGACTAAAACTGCGATACTTAAGAAGATTTACCGGACAAGACTTTTTTCTAGTTAAGGCAATAATACATGAAAATAATTAATATTCAAGTTTTTTATATTATATATTTATTTTTTTGATAAATAGTGTTAATTAACAGCTACTTCTTAAGAAGTTAATTTTTATATCAGATTTAAATAATGAAAATGATATGTGGAAACTTATCACCTCCCTTGGTATGACAACTATAAATGCTAAGGCCTAAGTCTATGAATTTCAGGTATGGGGCTTTTCTCTGATATTAAGGTATAGCATAAATATCTGTATTGAGGATGATCTGGGCAAGCAAGTTGTGTAACGTTCAAGTCCAAGACTCAGAAACAATCGAAGATATGAATAAGATGAGTGACGTAAAATGCCATAAATAAAGTTTTATTATAGGAAGTGAACATTACATGGTTTGAGCTATATTCTGTTTTGTGTACATGAGATGGGATTACAAATACAGGAAAGAATTACGCTTTATAAAACTGCTATTGGGTCTTATCATTACATATTTACCTCAATGAAGTTGATTAAACAGCTCATACTAAGTCTCTTATATAGATAGAAGTAAAAAAGATGGATACATGTTTACGTATAGCTGAAGAAATTTATAGAAAGATTGAAAATAGAAATGGTTTCTTGGGTAATAACTCTAAAGACATGAGCCTTTTCCTAATAGAGTTTAAAAGGGAAATCAGAAATACAGATATCAAATGTAAGTATGAATTTAATAGTTTAAAGGAACTTATTGAGCAAATTGAAAAACACAATGGTAAAACACTTGATTTAAGTCTTATCCCTAGTCGACATCAAAAAGATGAATTTATACTATGGTTAGCAGTAATATTTGAAAGCTTGACCGATAAAATTGTGGTGGATTCATTTCAAGAGAAGCCTACTTTAGAACCAAAATCTCTACTTTTAGATAATAGCGAAGCTACAACAACCTATCTTCGAATCTAGCAAAAATAAGCAAGCTAATTAATCAATATTATTGCAATCACTATAAATATCTTTCAAATGATGAGATAGGTACTTAACAAACCCATTTTTATCATCTATCTCTGGCATTTCTACACTCCAAAACGTATATCGCCGTGAATTAAATTTAAAGATAACAGTTACTGTCTTTATCATAATAGAGCATTTCACCACTTCAATTTCAGAAAATAATTTTAGAGCTTCAGCCAGAAAATTTAACTTATCCGTAGCACTATTTGCTCTGGAATGGTGTGTGCTCAATGTCTCTGTATAAAGACGATAACAAAGATCTTGAAGGACCTCACTATTATTAACCATGAGTGTTCATACATTCTTTTTAAAGAGATAGAGTAAAATAAAGGTAGGGTGCATATTTGTACTCCTGTAAGCTAAGCCAAGAATCAATAGACTTATAGAATTTTAGAAAATTCAGTTCATTAAAATTTTATAAATGTCTAGCCTCACTTACTTTAAATGAGAATAGTACAATTTAATGTATATGCGTATAGAAAATTAATCTTTATTTTATAAGAACTTCTGACCTTAAAACAGATTAGTAAGTTAGTGTTTACAATAAGTTTTCGGATTCTTTGATTTTCATTAGTCATAAAAGGGTATCATATGGCCCATCTAAATAATGAGAGTGTGGTATGCAACAAAGCTTTTTTGGTGAGCTCTTTGGCGTAAAAATTCATTTACCTGTCTCACGCAATGAAGTAAAACAACTAATCTATGCTAAATCTGATTTTGCGGGATATCTGGTTCAAGAAAAGTCCATTCCACTCCATCGAGCCCAGACAGAACTTGATCAAGATATACATAAGTTTGTCCGGAATATGGAAAAATCACAGGCAAATCGCTTTTATGAATATCTTATAGAAGAGAGTGCAGTTTCTGCTGAAGAGTTCAGAAACCAGATTCATAACCCGATGACCTTGAATTATCCAAAACTTAGAATCTCTGGTGACAATACAGTTAGAAGAAAACATTCTGTCTGGAGTTATATGAGTTGGTTCTTGCTGATAGGTTGTGTATTTTTAGGTACATATTGGTTCGACCTATAAGCAACTATTTTCTGCTAAAGTCTCATTTTTTATTTCCGTTAAAAGTCCCTCCTGTCTTTGATCAGGTAAATAGTGGTTCCCTGAGTAATGATTGCAGCGTAGGTCGAAAACGCAATACGATTTTAAGAAGCTTTCCAAATGGTGAGCTTTTTTAATTTTTTGAGCTCATTCCTTGTCATAAGGCTTAATTTTCCAAAAAAATTAAAAAAATAAACAATTTGATTATACCTTTCTTGATTTAGATTCAATATAAATGATACTCCACGCGCCATTAAAAGGTATAAGAATGAAGGAATGTATTCAAATAGCAGAAACGGTTTATGACCGAGTCTATAAAAAAAATGGATTTCAAGGCGACAGCTATAAGGATATTGATATTCTTTTAATAGAAATTAAAAAGGAAATTAAAGATAGTGGAATTGGATTTAAATACAATTTTAATAACTTTGATGAGCTATGTAAGGAGATAAATAAGAACAAAGGTAAAATGATTGATATGAGCCTGATGCCAAACCGCAATGTAAAAGATGAGTTTGTACTATGGCTAGCCACTGTATTTGCGACAATAACCGATAAAGTTATTGTTGAGATCCCAAAAGTTTCGCCTCTGAGCCCCAAGCTTGAAAATAATGGTGAAGCTATCTCTGCTTACTTACGGTCTAAAGAATTTAATCAGACCACTTAAGCAATACTTGTAATTCAATTTCGTAGTTCTAAAAATAATACAAAATTTTCATTAGAGCTTATTAAGTTAATAAAAATGGGACCTTGTTTAGTAACAGGTCCTAATAAAGTTTAGAAGTATTATTCAGCTTTTAGGATATCACTTAACTTTTATTTTGTGGTTCATGAGGGGTAGGAGACTTTTCATCTTGCTTTACTTCATCGGGAGTTTGTGTAGAGATCTCTGGAGTAGGCTCGGCTGACTCATTGTCTTTTGTAGCTTTTTCGGAAAAATCTTTAAAATTAGACATTTCAATCTTCTTTATTATGTGAAGGAAAGTCATCATGCTCTTTTATGTCTACTTACACTAAGATAGTTGTGAGAGTGATGTGTGAGCTATGTGTCTTTTACTACAAAATTTCTGATTGGCTAATTACTTAAAGACTTTTTACTTTGAGAATAGACTAATTGAAATTTGTGGTGCTTTATTATACTAATATACAATTGAATAATGAGATATTTATCACTATATTGTTAAGATATGATGACATGATTGGGATTTTTAATTTGCGTATTTTTATTGATAGGATTTCTTTATGAAGGATGGAATATTTTATGTTGTATTTAGAAATAGTGGCCATGGCTTTGGAGAGGGTACTGTCGTTATAAACAATAATAAGATTAATGGTGGAGATTCTAACCATACATATTCAGGCCACATCAAAGATAATCTTGTCAAGCTAACTGTCCATAAGCACAGGAAGTCGGCGCTATCTATCTTTGATCAAGAATCTAATTACAGAATTAACCTAACTTTTCAAGAGTCAGGATTTGGTTTCTCGCTTAAAGGCCATGTTGAAGATAACCAGAATATTACTATAGAAGCCGACGCCAAATTTATTGGTGAACTTGTAATCTGATTATTTAAAAACCTATTTTTGTTTTCTTCTATTATCTTTTAAATCATATAACGGTCTTGTTCTTATCAAAGGCAACTCTATAGCATAGTTTCTTGCTCATCATTTTTATATCGATAACGTGTTATTAATACATATTTTTTGGATTGATGTGATTTTTAAATCGTTTAGTAACTCTGTTGAATCTTCTTTTCACTCAATCTTCTAAAACTGAAAATAGTAATTAAATAAGTACTTAAACTATTTATTGGGCTACTTCTTTATCTTTATTGAATATAGAAAGCAATTAGTCATAGTCTAGTCTTACAGTCTTTGCAGTTTATAACTGATGAGGTTTCTTCTATAGTCTTCATAACATGATAACTAACTACTAACAGTCAGTTTTTCCAAATATATACTTGCCTGGCAAACAAAACACAGAAGAATAGAGACTATATGTACTTCATGATGGAAGGTGATCAGAAAGTAGAAAACAGATTTATTAAGGTAATCACCCATTGAGAAGGACATATTATTACTATATGTCATGTCTGAGTCTAATAATGAAGTTTGCCCTATACAGTAAACTTTCGGACCGGCTGAGCAATCATCTATTTTTTCATCATGTCTGGAAGAGTTACGATGCCAGATAATTCAAGCTTAATATTCTTCAGTTTATAACCCTTAACTATGCAGCCTTCAAAAGCTACAAAGGTAGTCTTCAAGCCAAAAAATCTTTTAATAGTAAGTTTATTAATGTATAAGCTCACTATATTTTCCTAAAATTTTCTAAATATTTGAGTATTGTTTAGTGTACATGAGATTTCTGGTAACGACTTCTATAGTGTCGAGTGTATTATTCTTTTGTTTGTATTCTCATACTGCTCCTGCATTTACCCATCATAAAAATTTGGATAGTGCTGCTATTGCTTCTTTTTATCCACGTAAAAGGAATGCTTTCAAGAGTTTTAAATTTGCCAGAATTGATCATAAAAAAAGATTAGCGGTAAAAAATAGTGTTTAAAAACGACTAGGAGACTTAACGTAGCCGGTCAACACAAATTTTAAAACTGATATTAAGGTCCATAATCTATTTAAACCGGACCCCATATTTCATAGTCTGTAGCTTTTGTCCCTCTAAATTACCTAATTTAAAAATCTACTATATTTGATCAACATACAAACATTATTAATTTACACTTCAAATTTTGCCAGTTGCTATAGTGGTTTTTCCCTTGAATTAAATAATAAGGCTTAACAATGCAAAATATTAATGAACATGACGTAGTAATAGCTTCTTGTGGAACTCAAGTTGGAAAGGTAGATCATTTAGAAGGCCAAGATTCAATTAAATTGACTCGTAGTGATGATGAAAATAATGAGCACCATGTCATCCCGTTAAGCTGGGTTGCCAAAGCAGAAAATGGTGAAGTTCATCTCAATAAGAATGCTGAAGAGGTTCACCAGCAGTGGAAGACTCTTCAGTAAAGGGTCGATTCTTAGTAAGTCAAACATAGTATTGCATAGGCAATACTATGTTTTTTTAAATTTATTTATTCAAAATTTGTAGATCCAGCCCGAAATCTACTTTTCTACTTTTCTACTTTTCTACTTTTCTACTTTTCTACTTTTCTACTTTGACGTGCGGTATTTACTATCTGGTAAATCTGTACTGACCATTTGCTGGCAGTTTACTGTATTACTTATAAGTATAGCTTCTGATTCTTCTGGTTTATTGCCCGGCGCAAAAATATTGATATAAGCTAAATCACTTGTACTCGAGATCCTAAATTTTAATCACTGACCAGCTTTGGCCCGGAAGGTATATTAACTATTATAGTATCTTGTAAAGCTACCTCTATCTAACAGTTGCGTTGTTAATATCTTTTTTGAACGATAAAGATAATCTGGTTTTCAGCAGCTTTGAAACTACAGGCAAACTGCAAAAAGAAATAAAAAAGCTAGGAAAGCAGAACCTAAGTATTTATTAATAAATATCGAAAGTCATTCTTATAGTGATGTATGTGAATATTATATCGCCAGAAAAATTACTGATCTTTATAGGTACATGGGCTATAACTGATAAATATGTATTTATAGTCCGGCACTAAAGTTAAGAATAAAGGGAAATATTATTTAAAAACCGATAAAGGAAATAGAAATTATAAAACAGAATTATTTATATATCAGTGATATAAATTTCTTTTACTCTTTATATTTTTAACGTATAAGTATAAAAGCAAATTACTTAATAAAGTCACTGCGAATTACTACTATATAAGGCTCATTCAGATGCATATAAGGATTTTAATAACTTTATTTATAGGTATGAGCTGTTTTTTCTACTGGACATACAATACCCGGAATAATTTTTTCGGCAAAAACGATGATATAAAAAGAATTGCAAAAGCCTCTTTTTATCCTGATAAAATGAGCACAGGCAAGAATTTTACCTTTGTAAAAGTGGGACCGGATGACAAAATTATTCTTGAGAAAGTGGAATTCGCTCAATAACATTTTCCTCTGAAGAGCCCCTTGTGAAAAATTAAGTATTCACTTTGGTTTATTATATTGAACTTGAATTTTATCTCACTCTTTTGCCATTTTGATCAATTATTAATTCACCATCTTCTTTACTAAATGCCTTACGTTGAGGTGCGGACAGTATATCTAGCACTATTTCTGAAGGCCTACATAGTCTGGTTCCAAGTTCTGTGACGACAAAAGGCCGGTTAATTAAAATAGGATATTCAAGCATCAAGGTGATTAATTGCTCATCTGTCCAATGTAATTTATCTAAGTCTAGCTCTTTGTAGGGTGCTACATTCTTGCGTATGGCTTCACGTACAGTTAGCCCGGAATTCTTGATTAATTGAATTAACTCTGCTTTTAAAGGTGGAGTCTTTAAGTACTCAATAATTACAGGCTCTTGCCCTGTATTACGGATTAGGGCTAATGTATTTCTAGAAGTTCCACATTCCGGATTATGATAAATTTTGATTGATTGAGACATAGGTTACTCGATCTCTTTAGTATTGTTTGCCTTTATATATGGATATACGTATATTCGCAATAGTAAATATTTGAGATTTCAAAAGATGGAACAGACAGATTTTTTTAAATGCCTTGCTGATTCAACACGTTTAAATATTTTAAAATTAGTTATGAACAGAGAAAACGTATGTGTATGTGAATTTACGGCACAATTAAAATTAAGTCAGCCAAAAATCTCTCGTCATTTAGCCCTGCTTAGAAACTTGGGAATACTACTGGATCAGCGTAAAGGGCAGTGGGTATATTATCGCCTGAACCCTGATTTACCAAATTGGGCACATGATATTTTAAAAATAATAGCATTAAACCCGATACTTAATCCCTTAACTTCAAATATTCCGGACTATTGTGAAGAGTAATATTGTGCCTGCTAAAATATCATTTCTGGATCGTAATCTTACACTTTGGATTTTTATTGCTATGGCGCTAGGCATAGCTATAGGAGTGTTTTTTCCGCAAGTCTCTGTGAACTTAGATAAGTTAAGTATAGATTCAATCAATATTCCAATAGCTATTGGTTTAATTCTGATGATGTATCCACCTTTAGCCAAAGTCGATTATGCAGCTTTGCCAGAGGTATTTAAAGACAAGAAAACGCTAATTTTATCTCTAGTTCAGAACTGGGTTATTGCACCAGTTTTAATGTTTGTTTTAGCGGTTATCTTTTTACCTCACTATCCTGAATATATGACAGGATTGATTCTGATTGGTCTGGCACGATGTATTGCAATGGTTTTGGTGTGGAACGGCCTAGCTTGTGGCGATAATCAATACGTTGCGGCCTTAGTCGCATTTAATAGCATTTTTCAAATCCTATTCTTCAGTACTTATGCCTGGTTGTTTTTGACTTTTTTGCCACCTTATTTTGGTATTGCGGGGCAAGTGATCAATGTTGATTTTTGGACTATCACACATGCGGTACTCGTGTATTTAGGTATTCCATTTTTTCTTGGTTTTATGACTCGCTTTCTTCTAGTTCGGGCCAAAGGTTTAGCTTGGTATCGAAATATCTTTTTGCCAAAGATCAGCCCAATGAGTTTACTGGCTCTATTGTTCACAATTGTGGCAATGTTTAGTTTGAAAGGAAATGATGTGGTGAGCTTGCCGCTGGATGTTTTGCGGATTGCAATTCCTCTGATCATTTATTTTATATTAATGTTCTTTATCAGCTTCTTTATGAGCAAATGGATGGGAAATGATTATCCAAAAACCACAGCCATTTCTTTTACAGCTGCGGGAAATAACTTCGAATTAGCATTAGCTGTTGCAATTGCAACTTTCGGCTTGGCGTCACCCGTGGCGTTTACTACCGTAATTGGTCCTCTGGTTGAAGTACCAGTGCTCATTATACTGGTGAGTGTTTCACTATGGCTGAAGAAAACCTGCTTTAAAGAAAAATAATTATTCTGAATTTCTTAATCTGAAATTAGCTTTACTTGATATTAATTAAGTAAGTAAGGATTACTGTGAGATATAAATTATTATTCTCGAGTTGTGGAAAATAATGAAGAACCATTAGATATATAAGTCTAAAAAATTTTTAAAGATGAATAAAAATTAAAGACAATAAAAAGCCCCGAAAAAGGGGCTTTTTATCACGTTATATTTATAAGTTATGCCTTATTTACACCAAAAGTTATATCATTTTTATGAAGCTTTGCTTTAGGAAAATAAAATTATTCTAAAATAATCTTGGTCCAGGCTTCATACATTTTTACAGCAGCGGAAAAATCACTATCGGGCTCTGCTGTCAGATTTGCTGCCTGAATCAGACTTTGTGTGAGCGCAAGAAGTGGGGCAGGTAACTTTGCTTCATTAACCAGATCTAGTGCTATTCCTGTATCCTTTGCAAGCAAAGGTAAAGCAAAGGTTAACGGGAAACTACGGTTTAATATTCGTGCGGGCAGTGCCGTTTCAGTGATGCCACTTTTACCACTTGAGGCATTAATACATTCAAGGGCCTGATTCAGATTGACACCATGGGCTTTTAAAGTCGTAAAACCTTCAGCTACTGACCATAAGTTCACTGCAAGTAACATATTATTCACTGCTTTCACAGCAAACCCAGCCCCTGAGTCACCTACATGTTTAATCAGCTTGCCAAAGGTCTGCATAGCTGGCAGGGCACGATCAAATACTGCAGCATCGCCTCCAACCATTATGGTTAAAGTGGCATTTTCGGCACCAATAGTTTGACCACTGACAGGCGCATCTAAAAATTCGATGTCCTTTTGTTTTAAACTCATTGCCAGCTCTTTTGCTGCTGCAGGAACACCACTTGTACAGTCTATCCATATAGCGCCAGCTTTAATATTTAATGAGTCAATAAGCTGCTTCACATCCTGGCTGGTAGGTAAACAGGAAAAGATAATATCTGCCTGTACCGCCTGATGTAGATCTATTGCCTGTGTACCGTACTCAGTTGCATGCTGTTCAGCCTTTTCAAAGCTGCGATTCCAGACATAAACAGTATCAAAATGTTTGGGTAGATGTGCAGCCATGCGGTAGCCCATTGCTCCAAGACCAATAAATGCCACAGTTTGAATCATAATGTATCCTTTATTCTTGATGAGCGTTGTACCAGCCATTCGGTCAATTTTGGCCAGAATTCATTGGCACTTGCCTGGCTTGACATTAAACCGATGTGCCCTCCAGGAATAGCAGTAAACGAAACATCTGCACTATTTGTCAATTGGCTAAGGGGTTGAATAGCTGCTTCTGTCACAATCTGATCTGTGGTGCCGGCACCTAATAGTAATGAGGACTCAATATTTTTTAAGTCAATTAACTGATCTTTTAAATGAATAATTCCTGTTTTCAGTGGATTTTTAAGCCAGACTTTAAAAATCATATCTTTATTGATTGCCCCAGGATAATCATTCATATGATTTAAAAATGTCTGCACCGTAGTGTGTTCTCGCAGAAATTTTTCATTGTCTATATATTTAAATAACTGAATACAGCTGTTTAACCAGCCCGCCGGATCAATTATTTTAAACCCCAAGGCATTGATAAAACCTGGTGTATGGATCAGCCCCTCAGGAATATTTTCAATACTGTGCCTGATTTTTGCATGTCTGGTAAGTAGCTGATTTACTGTTTCAAATAGCCTGCCAATCCGACCCGAAGCGTAACTGTCAATTGGGCTACCTAAAATAATCAGATTTTTAACATGACTCTGTTTCGCCAAGGCACTGTAGAGTAAAGCAAAAATACCCCCCATACTCCAGCCATGCAGGGAAATTTTTTCACTCTGCGAATGTTCACAGACAGTTTTAATATAGTGCGGCAAGCAATCATCAATAAAAAATAGAAAATCGCGATATCGGTCCTGAAATGTGAAGCTTCCCCAATCAACCAGATAAACATCAAAACCTTGCAGCTGAAAATGCTGTACTAAAGAACGGTAAGGATATAGATCATAAATCGCCATATTGACTGCCAGCGGTGCTACAAAAACTAATGGCTCCTTGTAGCGTTTATGAGCGGCAGCATAATAACGCAGCTGGCTGCCATGATACTTGCTGATTACCTGAAAGGGTGTGGATTGGGAAAGAACCAATGACTCGGGGTTAAGTACACGGCGTGAAAGATGAAAAAATCTGGTCTTCTGCTGTCGAATTCTGGCTTTTAAGGTAAACATTTTTGGCATTCATTTCTCATTTCAAAAGATTTGTATGAAGACTAAGCGATAATTATGCATTTTACCTTGACCAGAAATACTCTCGACGCTCAAAATGTTGGCAATTTCTATCAAGGGCAGTCTTGCGGACTGAGTCAGACATGAACCAACCAGACGAACCAGATTATCAAATTGACACTTTAGCTATTCGCACTGGCCATACACGCAGTTTTGAAGGCGAACATGGCGAACCAATCTTCCTGACCTCTTCATTTGTTTATGCCAATGCTGAGGAAGCAGCAGCAAAATTCTCGGGTCAGATTCCAGGTAATATCTACTCGCGCTTCACTAACCCGACAGTTTCTATGTTTGAAAAACGTCTTGCTGCATTAGAGGGCGCAGAACGTGCCGTTGCTACTAGTTCGGGTATGGCGGCAATACTGGCTGTAGTCATGTCTTATCTAAAGGCAGGTGATCATGTCATCTGTTCACGTGCGGTATTTGGTTCTACTGTATCGCTGTTTGAAAAATATGTTGCCAAGTTTGGTGTAACGGTAGACTTCGTTGATTTAACAGATACAAGTGCCTGGAAAGCTGCATTACGTCCTGAAACACGACTGCTTTTTGTAGAATCACCTTCTAACCCACTGGCCGAGATCGCTGATATTCAGTCTCTGGCAGATATTGCGCATAGCAATGGTGCTCTACTGGCGATTGATAACAGTTTTTGTACTCCGGTTTTACAACAGCCTTTAAAATTCGGTGCTGACCTGGTGATTTATTCTGCTACCAAGTATCTTGATGGTCAGGGACGTGCTTTAGGTGGTGCAGTGGTTGGCGGTCATCAACTGCTTGAAGACGTTTTCGGTATGGTGCGTACTTTAGGGCCATCAATGAGTCCTTTTAATGCCTGGATCTTTTTAAAGGGCCTTGAGACATTAAACCTGCGTATGAGAGCTCATACGGCCAGTGCTCAAAAACTGGCTGAATGGTTAAAACAGCATCCAAAAGTTGAAAAAGTCTATTATGCCGGCCTGCCTGAACATATAGGCCATGAACTGGCAGCCAAGCAGCAAAGTGGTTTTGGTGGGATTGTTTCTTTTGAGGTAAAAAAAGGACGAGAAGGGGCTTGGAAAGTCATTGATCAGACCCAATTTATTTCTATTACCGGTAATCTGGGCGATACCAAGTCTACTATTACTCATCCGGCGACTACCACGCATGGTAAATTGTCAGCAGAGGCGAAAGAAGCAGCAGGTATCCGCGAAGGCTTGATCCGGGTTTCTGTCGGCCTTGAAGACATTGATGATATTATTCGCGATTTATCGCGCGGTTTAGATTTAATTTAGCCATTTAAATTTTTTTGGAGAGTAATAATGAATATTAATATGTTGATGCAGCAAGCCCAGCGTATGCAGAAGGATGTAGAAAGTAATCTGAAAAAAGCCAAAGAAGAGCTAGCCCAGATGGAAGTACATGCAGAAGCGGGTGGTGGGCTGGTAAAAGTAAGCATGACATGCCGTAATGTAGTAAAGCGTATTGAAATTAATCCGGACCTTTTACAGGATGAACCGGATATGATCGAAGACCTGATCGCTGCTGCGATTAATGACGCTGCCCGTCAGGCAGAAGCAATTTCTGAAGAAAAAATGAAGAGTGCCAATAGTGGTATGGGCTTACCACCAGGCCTGGCCGGATTATTTTAAGGATTAATATTACGTGTTCAGTGAACGCTTTGATCAGCTTGTACAGGCATTGCGAATTTTACCTAGCGTTGGGCCGAAATCGGCTCAGCGTATGGCATTGCATCTGCTTATGAAAAATCGGGAAGGTGCATCAGGACTGGCTCATGCTCTAAATGAGGCAACTTCCTATATTCATGAATGTAAAGTCTGTCATTCACTGACAGAAAATGAAGTGTGTGATATATGTGCATCTTCTGAACGTGACGAGCAGCAGCTCTGTGTAGTGGAATCACCAGCCGATGTCATGGCAATAGAGCAAAGTGGCAGTTTTAAAGGTAAATATCATGTCCTTGGTGGTCACTTATCTCCACTTGATGGGATTGGTCCAGAAGAGATTGGTATACCTTATCTAGTCCGGCGTTTGAGTGAAGGTCATATTACAGAAGTTATTCTGGCGACCAACGCTACAGTAGAAGGCCAGGCGACAGCTCATTATTTGGCTGAAGCTACCAAACATTTGCCTTTGCATCTAACTCGAATTGCCCAAGGGGTACCTCAGGGTGGTGAACTCGAATATGTAGATAGCCATACGTTAAGCCAAGCTTTACACAATCGGATGCGAATAAAATAAGCACTTATAAGTGCTTATTTTATTTGTAATGGTAAAAAAACTGCATTTTGTCGTACATTCTGTCACTGGAAAATAGGGCGAATTCAAACATGAG
>NZ_DJJJ01000059.1:0-16377 GCF_002434085.1 Acinetobacter sp. UBA6571
ACCTCATGTTTGAATTCGCCCAGCTATGCATCTTGCCTTGTATCAAGTTAAGGCATGAGTAATCAGCTTTAGAAAATTAGCATTATCTATATCAAGTTAATTATCGCTATAGTCTAAAGTAGCTGAAGAATTTAATAATAGAGATGTTTAATTATTCAAATATAAGATATTTCATTTTTAATTATCATTAAATTTAAAATAAGAGTGAATTAATTATTTTAAAAGATTAATAATAAATACTTCGAAATAAATTAATCAGTACAAAATATTAATATCTGGCAATAAAAATAGGCTTCTAAATAGAAGCCTGATGTATGATTTTATTATTTTCTTTATTTTTATTCTTGTTCTCTTATATTTATTATTTTTCCATTGTTTTGCACAAAGAACAGATCACTCCACTGTGCCGATGCGAATACATCACATCTGGCCGTTCATAATTTTCATTACATGCTACACAGTGATAGACAGTTGCTACCGGTGTGCCTTCTGTATCGTAGCGTGCCTCTTTCAGGCCATCATTAGTATTTTTAATATAGTATTTGCCCTTGGTCAGTAAACCCATCAGGGGCGTCAGGATAAAAGCTACCAACAGTGCAATCAGAGGGGAATAAGGTGCCAGAAATTCACCAAGCAGGCCAAAGAATGCCGCAATAGATAAACCAGCCGCTACCAGAAATGACACCATGCCTACCGGGTTAATGTTATAAAGCATGTCACGGCGGTATTCAGGCTCTTTAGGAGAAAGCTTTAGTACATATTTATTAATAGCAATATCAGTCGCGACCACCACTACCCAGGCTATTGCAAAGTTAGAGTAAAAACCTAGGATTTTACCTAAAACTGCAAACATATTGCCTTCCATCAGTGCCAGTGCAATGGCCAGATTGACCATCACAAAGATAATCCGACCCGGATAATGCTTGGTAATACGGGTATAAGCACTCGTCCAAGCCAGTGATCCTGAATAGGCATTGGTAACATTGATTTTGATCTGTGAAATTACCACCAGAATGACAGCAAGACTGAGAGCCAGCCAGCCTGGTAACATGTCATGGAATGCTGCATTGAACTGTTGCACAGGTTCAGTACTGTTTACACCTGGAATTTTTGTAAGAAGATAAAAACCTAAAAATGCCCCAATAATTTGCTTGATTGCACCCAAAATGACCCAGCCCGGACCTGCAGAAATTACTGCGATCCACCAGGATTTACTATTTTCCTTAGTTTTAGCGGGCATAAAACGCAGGTAATCAATCTGTTCACCAATTTGCATGATGAGTGAAAGACAGATTCCTGCACCCAGCATGATTGCTGCCATGTCTAATACTGCAAATCCCTCATTTCCGCCATAAGCAGCAAACTGGCTTATCAGATCAGGTTCCTGATAAATCAGATAAGCGACCGGTCCGATCATCAGTATCAGCCAGATTGGGGTAGTCCAGACCTGTAATTTAGTGAGAGCTTTCATACCATAAATAACTAGTGGAATAACCAGCACGGTAGAGACCAGATAGCCTGCCCAGAGGGGAATACCTAAACCCAGTAACAAGCCTTGCGCCATAATTGATCCCTCAAGCGCAAAGAAAATAAAGGTAAAACTGGCAAAGATGATACTGGTTAGCACTGAACCAAAGTAGCCAAATCCAGCTCCACGTGTAATCAGGTCCAGATCAATATTGTAACGTGCTGCATAATAAGCCAGTGGAATACCTGTTAAAAAAATAATGAGCGCCGCAAATAGAATTGAAAACACTGCATTTGTAGTACCATATGCCATGCCGATACTGGCACCAATAGAAAAATCTGCCAGATAAGCAATTCCGCCTAATGCTGTAATGGCTACTACCTTTGGACTCCAGCGTCTAAAACTGTGAGGCGCATAACGTAACGTATAATCCTCTAGGGTTTCATTGGCGGCAGAAGAAGGACTATTCTCTAGTACATCTGTTGCTGATGAGTTATGCATCACAAACACTCCTGTTTTTATTTTGTGTCTGTCTAAATGCTTAGCAAAAGTAGTGCCAGTTTTCTAAATAAAAAATAAAATATATTAATTTGCTGAAAAATATAAATTAATATTTAAATAAAATTCTTGATCTAATTTAAAATTTATGTAAATTTTTAGAAATAGAACTAATTTAAGCCCCAATATAAAGCGGCCTTAGAAAATTATATATATTCGATTGAAATCTATTTTTATATAGTTTTATTATCTTTATGTAAATTAAAATTTATAAATGGTATAAGGTAATATATTTTAATTATTCTATTTTGCTTAAGAAATAAATTTAAAATTTATATTTATAAGAAATTAATAAGTATTAACCTATATTATTTAAATTAACTTAAAGCTAATATCTATACATTTATATCTTTAGTATAAAAGTCTAATAGATTTTATTAAAATTTTAATTATGTAAAAAATTAAACTATGAAGCTGGATCAGGGCCAGATTGATTTAATTCTAATTAAAACCTTCTTGGAGCTAGATTTCAGCAGATAAAAAATGGTAAAACTGAATCAAGATTACTTTCTAAAAACAAAAAATAGGCAACTAATGTAGAAAAATGGTGAATTAAGGTAGTTTGTTATAATAATAAGGCTAGGGATAAAGCTAGAATGTAAGAGAGCCAAGGAGGTTAGGGATTCTAAATGAATAACAATTGTGATGACCACGATACTTACCATATTTTTAATCTGATTGGTCAGCATACTGAACTTCATCTTATTTTAAGCGCGGCAAGTACCTGGCTAGAGTCCCGCATTTCAAATGTTCTTGTAGCAATTATGCTTTATTCTGAACAGGAACAAATTCTGAAATTTACTAGCGGCAAGCAGAATTTTTCTAAACAGTATGGGGAGACCATAGACAATATAAATATTGCACCAGATGAAAGAACATGTGGCAGGGCAGCATATTTGCGTAAAATGGTCGTCAGTGAAAATTTATTGAAAGATATTTACTGGACTCCCTATCAGGCCTCGATCAAGCTCGAAAAGCTTTATACCTGCTGGTCGACGCCTATTCTTAGTGCACGGGGAACTCTTTACGGGACGTTTGCAACTTATTATCGGACATTAAGAAAACCTACTGATCATAATATCAAGTTATTAAAACAGGCTGCGGCCATGGTTGCCTTGGCAATCGAACTTGACCTTGAACGCAAGCAGAGAATTGCAATAAGCGAAAAATATAGTTCTTTTTATACTTATCACCCTGATGCAATTTTTGAAATTGATACGCAAGGTATCATGGTGAGTACAAATATTGCCTCTCGTAAAATTATTGGTTTTTCTGATGAGCAAATCAGGGGAAAGCATTACAGTTCATTTTTACCTGCTGAATATCGTGATATTGCAGATAAAGCGTTTAAAGAGGCAATGCAGGGAAATGCACAATACTATGAAATTCCGGCTTATCATGCTTCTGGTGAAATGATCTGGCTCGATCTGACTAATTTACCGATTAAACAAAATCATCAGGTAACGGGAGTATTCGGTATTGCCCGTGATATTACATTACGGCGTAAAAATCAGGAACACTTGCGGTTATTAAAACGTGGAGTGAATGCCAGTCCTAATGGAATTATAATTACGGATGCTACCGCCGAGCGAAAAATCGTTTATGTTAATCCAGCCTTTTTACATATGACGGGTTATACCGAAGAAGATGTTATGGGCAAGACATGCCACTTTTTGCAAGGGCCGGAGACAGAAGCTGAAAAGATTGCTTTAGTACAGCGGGCTTTAAAGGAACACAAAGAAATACAAGTAACCGTTAAAAATTATCGTAAAGACGGGAGCTGGTTCTGGAACCGTTTAATGTTGGGTCCGGTTTTTGATGAGGCAGGTAGATGTACACATTTTTTGGGAATTCAGGAAGATATTACTCAACAGCGTATTCATGAAGACTATATTACCCATCAGCATAGTCATGATCATTTGACTGGTCTAGCTAACCGGCAGACCTTTGAAACCAACTTACAGCAGGCCTTCAAAACTCAACATCATAGTTCTAAGCCCTTATTCCTTTGTTATATTGACCTAGACGATTTTAAGCCGCTCAATGATAGTCTGGGGCACCTGATTGGTGACCAGATTATTAAAAGTGTAAGCGATCGCCTGCAAGCACTTTTACAAACTGGCGATTTCCTGGGCCGTTTTGCAGGTGATGAGTTTGCGTTATTAATGGTGAATCGAAATAAACGGTCAGAAGTAATTACAACTGCTGAAGAGATTCTAAAACTCTTTACACAACCTTTTCAAATTGATGAGCATAAAATCCATCTGAGTGCCAGTATTGGTATTGTCGCTGATGACTGTTCTATACAGCGTTCGTCAGAACTTTTATATCATGCTGTTTTAGCCATGAAAGAAGCAAAAAGACAAGGTCGTAATACCTGGCACTGGTATGAAGAAGCCAATAAAAAAGTTATGCCAGTAATTGACTACGCGCACTTACGCCTAGAGCTGATGGAAGCTTTAAACGATAATCAATTTAACCTCTTTTACCAACCCTTGATTAATCCTGCAACAGGTCTGGTCAAAGGCGTGGAAGCACTCATCCGCTGGAATCATCCACAGCGGGGATATATTTTTCCTGATATTTTTATTCCTTTAGCTGAAAGAACGGGACAGATTGTTGCAATTGGACAATGGGTGCTCAAAAAAGCCTGTATGGATATTGCTGAATGGAATAAGACTCATCAGAGTCAGCTTACTGTTTCGGTTAATATTTCGCCTTTACAGTTTCGTAGAGCAGGTTTCTTGCAAGAACTGGAACATGCACTGGAAATTAGCAAATTAACACCTGAGCTTCTCAAAATAGAAGTCACTGAGGGTATGGTAATTATTGGCGCTGACCGTGCTATTGAAATTTTAAAATCTATACGAGAGCTAGGGGTACAGGTATCTATAGATGACTTTGGTACAGGTTATTCCAGTTTGAGCTATTTACGACGTTTACCAATTAACCAGATCAAACTGGATCGAAGTTTTATTGAGCATCTTACAGAGAGTGACCAGGATGCTGCGATAGTTCAGTCTATTATCCATCTGGCTCATCAATTAAACCTGGAAGTTGTAGCCGAGGGAGTCGAAACCCTGAAACAGGCGGCCTTTCTCTACCAGCAGGGCTGCGATCTTTTACAAGGTTATTTTTATGCCCGTCCTGCGCCTATAACTGAATTAAAAACTATCTATATTTCATCATTAGGTTAATATGTACTGCAGAAGAATAAGGTCTGAAAAATAAATTACATAATACACCTATGACAAGAGCATCGCTGTTTCTCATGCAGGTCAAACTGTATCAAGAGCTGAATTAGTTAATACCCCATAGTTGCTACTCATGAGTAATGACATTTGTTACAAATAACACCAGCAATAGAATTATTAAATACGGATAAAAATTGGAGTCTATTAAAAGGCATTTGCAGAGTCAGAAAATTCTGGCTGTTGTGGGTTGATATAATTTTTACAGTACTATAACTAAATAAAAAAACTTTTGGCTAAGAATTTGATGAATTCAATCTATTGTTATTAGTTTATTATTTTCTAAACTCTAAGAAGTCATATTTAAATATTCAAATAACAGTTGACTGATAAATAAAGCCCTTTTTGAATTCTATCACTTCACAGGCTGATATATTTTCAATTTAACTTGAGTTTTACTCATTATAGTGTTGTTTTAATCAGCACATATTAATATAAGATTTTGTTTTTTATATTTATAATTTATTTTAAGGTTGTTTTTTGAGCATTCGCTAAAGTGAATAAAATTGTATTTAATGAAAATATATTGAATTTTATTAATATTAAGGCTGATTTATGAGCAATACTTCTCCTCAAGCCCGAAAGCTATATGCTGGCTATAAAGCTGATCATGTGGGCAGTTTCCTACGTCCTTTACGACTAAAAGAAGCACGTCAAGCTGTTGCTGATGCCAAATTGAGCCAAGCTGAACTTACTCAGATCGAAAATGAAGAAATATTAAAGATTATTGCGTTGCAAAAAGAAAATAATATCAAGGCAATTACTGATGGCGAATTACGTCGTGCTTGGTGGCATTATGATTTTATGGAAAACCTGATCGGTGCTGAAGGGTATGAGGATAGTGTCGGTTTAAAGTTTCATGGTATCGAGACCAAGCCCCATAATGTACGTATTGTAGGCAAACTCGATTTTCCAGAAAATCATCCACATCTGGCGCATTATAAATTTTTGCATGATGCGGTAGGCACTAATGGTATGGCCAAAATGACCATTCCAAGTCCAAATATGATGATGCGGCCTAAATTACGTTTTAATAATACGTATGGTGAAGATATTCAGCAATATGTGGTTGACTTGGGACTGGCTTACCGCAAAGCAGTACAAGCATTTCATGACTTGGGCTGCCGATATTTGCAGATTGATGATGTATTCTGGGCGTATTTGATCAGTGAAGAAGACCGTGCGCGTGAGCAAGCCGCCGGGGTCGACTTGGACCAGTTAGCTGACTTTTGTGTTCAGACCCTGAATATTGCCCTTGAAAATAAACCCGAACATCTGGTGGTTGGTCTGCATATCTGTCGTGGTAATTTTTCTTCTACCTGGCACTACCAGGGTGGATATGAATCCATAGAAGACTATATCTTTAAACATCTTAAAAATATAGACCGCTATTTTCTGGAATATGACACAGAGCGCGCAGGTGGTTTTGAACCTTTAGCTAAACTACAAGGCAGTAATGCAGAAGTTGTTCTCGGTCTGATTACTTCGAAGGTAGAAGAGCTGGAAAATAAACAGGCCATCATCGCACGTATTCATGAAGCTTCCCAATATTTACCACTTGAACAGCTCGCACTTAGTCCACAATGTGGCTTCTCTTCAACCGAAGAAGGAAATAGAGTCCCTTACGACGCACAGTGGCGCAAACTTCAATTAGTGAATGAAATTGTGGCAGAAGTATGGGGAGAGTAATTTTATAATTAACTCTATTGGATAGATATTAAGCATAAAACTGGATAAAAAATCCAGTATTCTAAAAATAATAATAAAAAATTAATTATAAGAGAAACTTTATAAGAAAGTTTTTTAACTTATTACAAGTAGCCAGTTTTATAAAAAAGTTAATTTTAATAAAATTAAAAACTGGGTCATTATTTTTTAATTATAAACTTAAAATAAAGAATTATTCTAACAGCTTTAATATTCTTGCAGCTAAAAACCAAAGCTAAAATATAATTTGAAAATATATTTTAATTTAATAGATTAATTTTTAAAATTCTTTATTTATTTTTGACAGTATAAATATCAGGTGATGTTTTAAATGAAGATTAGAAATACGTTTTTATTCATTTTCGGTCTTGCTACAGTCTCTACAGGCAATATCCTTGCCGAGCCTTTGAAGCTACCGGCAGAATGGACACAAAGTATAGAGCCTTTCAGGATTACTGGCCCTATCTACTATGTGGGTACGCGTGGTTTAGGCTCGTATCTTCTTGTTTCTGGTTCTAAAGCTATATTAATTGACACAGGCCTAACTGAAAATACTGCTTTAATTGAGCAGAATATACTGAAACTTGGGCTAAACCTTTCAGATGTAAAGATTATTTTGGTCAGCCATGCACACTGGGATCATGTTGGAGCTTTAGCACAAATTCAGAAGAATACAGGTGCTAAAGTATTTGCTATGGATAAAGAAGTTACAGCTTTAACAACAGGTAAGCCTACAGGAGACAATATTCTTCAGTCCTTTTCTTATACTCCGGTTAAAGTTGACCATATATTAAGAGATAAAGAAGTCATTAAAATGGGAAAAATACATCTTAAGGCAACCTTAACTCCCGGCCACACTCCTGGGTGTACCACCTGGTCAACCAGTTTAAAAGAACATGGAAAAACCCTGAAAGTAGTATTTCCATGCAGCTTATCTGTTGCCGGAAATGTATTATCGAATAATCAGACTTATCCAGGTATCGTACAGGATTATCAGCTGAGTTTTCGCCGCTTAAGCAAAATGCCTGCTGATATTGTACTGACCAGCCATCCTGAAGCAGCCGATCTTATGAACCGAAAAGCGAAGTCTGAGGCAGGACAGCTTGATGCTTTCACAGATCGGAAACTCCTGGAAAAAATTATTAAAGATGCTGAATTTTCTTTTAATCAGTCTCTTGATAACCAGAAAAAATAATATATTAAAAGAGCCTCTCTCATAAAGACGGCTCTAATTTTTCTTAAATTAATACTAGCCCATTCAAACTATAACCTTACTTTCACTTTATTAAAGGTTGCCCCGAAATAATTAATGATCATGGCTATCTGGTTGCTCAGTCACACGCTCTTTCGATGTGTGATCGGTTTGAGCATCATAGAGAATCTTGCCATTAAACATAGTCATTAGAACCTGTGCATTTTCCAGTTCCTCAGCCTTTTCCAGTTCCTCAGCCTTAAGCTTATATAAATTATGGCTCATTACAACCAGATCAGCAGCCTTACCTACCTCAATTGAACCAGTTTCGTTTTCAGCAAAAATTGCTTCAGCGCCGTTGATTGTATGGCTGGCAAGCATTCTGCTTAAAGGGATGCCAGATTGAACAACGGCAGAGATTCGTGTCATCGGATAGAATTCACGTACTGGATAATCACTAGATGAACTAAGCTGTACATTGGTATCGAAAAATGCTTTAGGTAAGGGATGACCATCTGCACGGATACCTAATGAGAGAAAGCGCGGTATAGTCGGGATAGCCTCATCACTGACGTGTGTAATCATGTGGCGTGCATCGCGCTTGCCATTCTGTTTTTGGGCATACTCCAAAGCATCAAGCATAAGGTTGTAAGTACTGGTTGGCCCTATATCATGAATATAGATGCGGAATTTTTCACGGTCCAATGCAGCTACGGTTTTTTTCAGAACTTTCTGATCCCAGACGACTGAACCATATGTACTGCTTGCACCTGTGCCAAAAATTTTGATTGAATCTGTCTTGAAGAATTTGCCATGATATTTTGCACGGCGTTCTACGAAACCTGGAATCTGTTCAGTACCACGTGTTTCATCTGCCCATTGTAATAAATCATAACGCACGGTTAATTCACCTTCAGTATCTAGAGCTTTTATAGCCTCCAGAAAACTGTCTGTTGGATAATGCAATGGCACAAGAACAGAAGTCACACCACGCTGTGGCGCCAGATTTTTTTTGAAATGAAAGTATGGCAGCTTTATATTCGGCTACTGTAAAGTCAGGTTGGGGAAGTGTACTAATAACCAGATTTTGTGCTCCAAACTCACGGAAGATTCCGGTTGGGGTACCTTGGCTATCGCGGTCAATAAATGCTCCCACCGGGTCTGGAGTAGTTGCATTGATACCTGCATTTTGCATGGCTCGGGTATTTGCCCATACTTCATGGTGTCCATGAGTAATAAATACAGCCAGAATATCTTTACCCACAATTTCATCCAGCAGTTGTGCTGGCGAACGTCCTGCTGCTTTTGCCTGTGCCAGTACATAGTTCAAGTTCCATCCGACACCACGTACCTGCTTGGCTTCAGGCTGCTTTGCAAGAAAATTCTGGGTAGCCGCTTTATAAGAGTCCAAAGAAGGGGCTTCCAGATTTACCCAGTATATATTTTCTGCACGTAAATAAGCATGATTATGCGTATCTACAAAGCCAGGGAGCAATATTTTTCCCTTCAAGTTTATTATTTGGGTGTCCTTGCCACGCCACTCTTTTAGTCCCGTATCATCACCTACATAGACAATTTTACCTTCTTTGACTGCTACCGCTTCTGCTTCTGGCAATTTGGGGTCCATGGTATAAACTGAACCGCTTTCAAAAATCAGATCCGCTGAGCGTATCTGCTCATATTTATCATCACCACAAGCAGCCAAGGTGAGGGCTAAAGTGCTTGCCAGCGTAAGCTAAAAAATATGCGGTGTTTTTGAAACAGAATAGGGTCGTCCTTGTTATTATTTCTGGGTTACTACCTGAAAATAATTTAATAAAAGTTTTCTTGATTAATAGTCTTGATCTGAAATGTTACGCCGCATAACTTAGGAGATAATATGAAATGAGTCAAAAACCTAAGCGGTATATTATTATACCTTTAAAGGTATAATTAAAATATAAAGGTCTAAACTTATAATATAATTAAAAAATATTTTTAATATTTCATTCTAGAGATTTTATAATCAGTTAAATATAGAATATCTTGATTGATTAATCATTTTATTTCGAGAATACAGAACTTAAAGAAATATATTTTATCGAGAGCTGCCTTTAGAATTGAGCAGATGAGATAGAGGGTAGAAAAATTATTATGGTTAAATACTTAATTAGTGCGTGTCTGGTTGGTGAGAATGTGCGCTATAACGGTGGAAACTGCTTGCAGGAAAAGCTGAAATATTTAATTGAATCGCATCAGGCAATCAGTTTCTGTCCAGAAGTAGCAGGAGGGTTAAGTACACCACGATTACCTGCTGAAATTGTAGGTGGTCAGGCACAAGACGTATTTAATCAGCAGGCAGTAGTCTTAGACTCATCTGGTCAGGATGTCACACAGGCTTTTATAAATGGCGCCTATCAAACTTTGAAAATGGTACAACAGCATCATATCAGCCATGTCATTCTAAAAGCAGATAGTCCATCTTGTGGTTCAAAACTGATTTATGATGGCTCATTTACCGGAAAGAAAATTACAGGCGAAGGAATGACTGCTATTTTACTTAGGCAGCATGGAATCATCGTGATGACTGAAGATGAATTTATGGAACAGCTTAATTAAACTCTTATAGAAAAATTCTGATGCTATGTTCGACCTTATTTATAGAATAGCCATAAAAAAAGCCTTTATCTCTAAGATAAAGGCTTTTTAAATTTTGGAGCGGGAAACGAGACTCGAACTCGCGACCCCAACCTTGGCAAGGTTGTGCTCTACCAACTGAGCTATTCCCGCAATATGCAGCGTATTATAAGGCCTGTTCCGGGCTTGTCAATTAGCTGTTGTATCAACCGATGGTATTTTAAACTTTTTCACAACTCTATAGAGATATTTTTCAGTGTTATTTCCGAGAAATATACAGTAAAACAGGACAAAAACTAAAAATAGTCTTTGTCCGGCTTGTTTAATCTGCACGTCGCCATAAGGTGCCCTGACGGGTATCTTCAAGAACCACACCTTGGTCCAGCAGATTTTGTCGAATGGAATCTGCTTTGGTAAAGTCTTTCGCTTTTTTCGCATCTACACGCTGCTGAATAAGCTCTTCAATTTCACTTTCAGACAATCCAAGTGCTTCCTGACCAATATCAGATCTCAAAAAGTCATCTACATTATGCTGAACCAGACCTAAAATATTGGTCAGATGACGCAATGTGGAATAAAAAACTTTAGCCTGCTCAGCATTTTCTTCTTTCAGGGCACGGTTGAGTTCCTTTGCAAGTTCAAACAGAACAGCCATTGCTTCCGCGGTGTTAAAGTCATCACACATTGCTGCATTAAAGCGTTCAAGATGTATTTGACTAAAATGATCTGTCAGTTCTTCATTAAACTGCTGCTGGTATGCTTTAAAAGCATGGTAAAACCGGGTAAGGGCTGTTTTAGCTTCTTTAAGTGCTACATCAGAAAAGTTCACCGGACTGCGATAGTGTGAAGACACGATAAAATAGCGAATAACTTCTGGATGGAATTTCTCCATCACGTCACGAATAGTAAAGAAGTTGCCGAGAGATTTTGACATTTTCTCGCCGTCTACATTAATAAAACCGACGTGCATCCAGTAATTTACATATTGTTCACCAGTTGCGGCTTCACTTTGTGCAATCTCATTTTCATGATGTGGAAATAGCAGGTCACTGCCGCCACCGTGGATATCAAAATGATTGCCGAGGCAGCAGGTCGACATGGCCGAGCATTCAATATGCCAGCCTGGACGTCCTTTGCCCCATGGAGAATTCCAGAAAGGCTCATTTTCTTTGGCATGTTTCCAGAGAACAAAGTCAAAAGGATGTTTCTTGTCGACTTCCACATCAACCCGATCAGAGGCTCCGGCTTGCATGTCATCAAGTTTTCGGCCAGAGAGACGGCCATATTTATTGAACTGTTCAACCTGAAAGTAAACGTCACCATTTGTTGCCGGGTAAGCACTACCATTGTCTACCAGCTTGCCAATCATGTTCTGCATCTGGTCGATATATTCAGTTGCGCGTGGTGCTTCATCAGGTTCAAGACAGCCAAGGCGATGCGCATCTTCATTCATGGCCTGAATAAAACGGTCGGTCAGAGCCTGGATTGTTTCGCCATTTTCGTTGGCACGTTTGATAATTTTGTCATCAATATCAGTAATGTTACGTACGTATTTGACTTCCCAACCCTGACTACGCAAAAAACGGATAATATAGTCAAACGCAACCATGACCCGTGCATGCCCAATATGACAGTAGTCATACACGGTCATGCCGCAAACATACATGTCGATATGGCCCGCTTTACGCGGTACAAATTCAACTTTTTTACGTTGCTCCGAGTTGTATAAAACAAATGGCTGCATACAGGTCTTCACATGCTCAAACAAAGGTAGTTCATCATAACTGAAGCGATATATTTCATAAAGTTTTATGCATTAATTTTATAGACTTGTGAAAAGTTCAGATTTAGAAAGCGGACTTTTACAGACCTATGTTAAAATAGTGAAAATTTTTCTCCTGATATTATTCAACTCTTAAAGAGTTAAGGTAAGTTGAGCTTGAATTCATCCAATATGACGCAGCAGATTGATTTTCAAAAAGTTGCTCGAGAAACATTACAGATAGAACAGCAGGCTTTAGAGATTCTGGCTGCACAGATTGATACACGCTTTGAACGCGCCTGTGAAATCATCTTGCAGTGTAAAGGCCGTGTTGTGGTTACAGGTATGGGCAAGTCAGGACATATCGGCCGTAAAATGGCCGCAACTTTTGCTTCAACCGGAACGCCTTCATTCTTTATGCACCCGGGTGAAGCAGGGCATGGTGATCTGGGCATGCTGGTCCGTGGAGATGTACTGATTGCAATCTCTAATTCTGGCAAAAGCGATGAAATCATGATGCTCATGCCTTTGATCAAACATCTGGAAGTGCCTTTAATTACTATCAGTGGTACTGAAAGTGGCCCAATGCCACAGAATGCTGATGTTGCATTAACGCTTGGCGAGTTAACAGAGGCCTGTCCGCTGGGTCTGGCGCCAACCTCAAGCACTACTGCTACATTGGCCCTAGGTGATGCACTTGCGGTCGCGCTGCTAGAAGCACGTGGCTTTACGGCAGATGATTTTGCCCGTTCTCATCCGGCTGGGGCATTAGGCAAACGTTTACTTTTGCATGTAAAACATTTGATGCATAAAGATGATGAGCTGCCAAAAGTCAGTCCCGATACACCGATGAATCAAGTTCTCTATGAAATTTCCAATAAACGCTTGGGTTTAACCACTGTTGTAGATACACAAAATACTTTATTGGGTATTTTTACCGATGGTGATCTGCGTCGTCTGATTGATCGTCAGCAGGGTTTTGATGTAAACCTGCCGGTATCGGAAGTAATGATCAAAGATCCGTATACCATTTCTCAGGAAGCGCGTGCTGTTGAGGCACTTGAATTATTACGTGATAAAAAGATCAATCAGTTTGTGGTCGTAGACCAGTCAAATAAAGTTATTGGTGTTATCAGTATGCATGATCTGATTCAGGCTGGAGTGAATTAAAACTATGGCATCATATGTTTTACTTGAACAGGCTCGACATATGCAGGCCCTGGTTCTGGATGTTGATGGAATTTTAAGTGATGGTTTTGTTACTCTCACCAATAGTGGCGATGAAATCAAGTCTTTTGATATTCGTGATGGTCTGGGAATGAAGCTGGTGCAGCAGGCGGGTATGAAAGTCATCATCATTACCGGTCGCAGCAGTAATATCGTACATACCCGTATGTCCAGTCTGGGTGTTGATCTGGTTTATCAGGGCCGTGAAGACAAAGGGGTAGCATTACGTGAAGCCTGTGCGCAGCTTGGCCTTTTACCAGAGGACTGCCTGTATATGGGAGATGACTGGCCTGATCTCTCTGCTTTTGCGATTGCTGGTATGAAAGTTACTGTACCTAATGGTCATGTGGAAGTACGCCGCCGTGCAGATCTGGTCACCCAGTCAATGGGCGGTCGCGGTGCAGTACGGGAAGTATGCGATATATTATTAAATGCAAAAGGTGTTTACCAAGAACTTCTTGAAAAATATCTTGCTGTACCACATTAATAACAGATGTCCTGATTTAAAGAACTTAGAACCACGCTTATGGATACCCGAGTTTTATACGTTGTTGCGATTTTAATAGCAGCCCTAAGCGGTGGTTATTATTATTTCAGTGGAAAGGGCAAACGGCTTGAGGTGAATTCAGGGCGTAACATGACTTATTCCGCAAAAGGCATTCATCTTACTCAAACAGATGAGCAAGGTAATCTGTATGTAAAAGCCAAGGTTGACCGTCTGGAACAGGATATGCAACAAAAAACGTCCAGGCTTGATAATCTGGATGCTTCTATGTATGAGGACGGGACAGTTAATGCCACTTTCTTTGCACGTCAGGCCAATAGCTTTAATGACAATGAAAAAATTGTCTTATCGCAGGATGTAGTGGCTACCCGTTTAGGCGCACAGGGGCCTATGGAGTTTCGTACCGATAAATTGACAGGTTATCCCAAGCTAAAGCAGCTGGAAACTGACCATCAGGTTATTGTGCAGTCACCTCAGGCAGAATTTGTAAGTCAAGGTTTAAAAGCCGATTTAAATAAAGGTCAATACGAATTCTTTAATATTCGAGGAAAGTATGTCCCAAACACTTAATTATAACCGAACTTCAACTTTCCTGAGACAGGCTGTACTTACTGCATTGCTCGGAGTAACTTCTGTAGCTGCTTTGGCTCTACCTTCTGACCGTAATCAGCCGATATCACTGGTTGCTGACCGCGCAACCTATAATGAAAAAACTGGTATAACCACTTATACCGGTAATGTCATTATCGAACAGGGTACTATGAAGCTTCAAGCCAACTCAATTGTGGCTCAGCTTAATAAAAGGCGCCAGATCAGTACGATTACTGCTACAGGCAAACCTGCCAAGTTCCAGCAGCAGCTCGATACCAATAAAGGTCTGGCTCGTGGCGAAGCCCAAAAGATAGTTTACAATGCTGAAACTGGTATTATTACGCTTTCTGGTGGAGCTTATCTCTATCAGAATGGAGCAAGTATTCGAGGAAATACCCTGCGCTATAGCATGAATAAAGGCGATATTGAGGCTGTTGGCTCATCAAACAGTACAGGTTCATCGACAGGCCGGGTACAGATTATTATTCCACCATCAGCTTCAAAAAATTTCCCGGGAGCACGTGATTAATGGAGCAATCACTAAGCCAGCCACAAACTCTTACTATTAAGCATCTGGCAAAAAACTACAACAAACGCTGGGTTGTGAAAGATGTGTCTTTTTCCATGCAGAGCGGTCAAATTGTTGGTCTCCTGGGTCCAAATGGAGCCGGTAAAACGACCAGTTTTTATATGGTGGTCGGCTTGGTCCGTATGGATAAAGGTGAAATCCATCTGGATCATCTGGATCTTTCAGATCTGGCCATGCATGAGCGTGCGCGTAAGGGAATTGGCTATTTACCTCAGGAAGCATCAATTTTTCGCAAGCTGACAATTGCTGAAAATATCATGGCGATTCTGGAAACCCGTAGAGACCTGAATAAACAGCAACGTCAGCAACGTTTGAATGAACTACTGAATGACTTCAAAATTACTCATATTAAAGATTCATTAGGTATGAGTGTTTCTGGCGGTGAACGCCGTCGGGCCGAGATCGCACGTGCTCTGGCTGCTGATCCGAAATTTATGCTGCTGGATGAACCCTTTGCAGGCGTTGATCCGATTTCAGTAGGCGATATTAAAGATATTATTCGTAATCTGAAAGAACGTGGCATCGGTGTACTCATCACTGATCATAATGTTCGTGAAACACTGGCTATTTGTGAAAAAGCTTATATTGTCAGTGAAGGTGCAGTGATTGCAGAGGGTACACCACAAGAAATCTTGGAAAATGAAACAGTGCGGCAGGTCTATTTAGGTGAGGATTTCACAGTTTAATTAGACAGTCTTTTTTTTGATCCTACTTCTAAACTGCTCATAAGCTCTTTTATTTTACTGAGATTTAAAATAAATCTTGTGAGCTTTTTCCTTAATTACAATTTTAAAAACCAGTAAAACTATTTAACAAAAATTACGGTTCAGTTATTAAAAATATGTAAAATGTAAAAGTTCCAAATTATACCTATAGCAAAGCGTTCAACACTGGGCGAATTCAAACATGAG